>CAYHBF010000045.1:0-11739 GCA_964354835.1 uncultured Candidatus Saccharibacteria bacterium | reverse complement strand
GGAAATTCCGCATTATTCCCAAGACAAATGTTGCAATACCACAAACTCTGTTTTTCTATGCTTTTGGTTTTTTGTTTCTTGTCCTATTATTACTATTCCTTTTCCGAGTTTCAGCGCCGTTTCCAGTGAATCAACCAATCTCGATTTATCAAGACCTTTGTCAATTATCAATCTATCAACCACCACCTCGATACTGTGTTTTTTGTGCCTCGTTAAATTTTTTTCTAATGCTTCTTCAACTCTGTAAATTATTCCATCAATTCTTACTCTGACAAAACCGGCTCTTTGAATTTCTTCCAAAACTCCGTGATGCTCTCCTTTTTTCCCCCGAATCACCGGACCCAAAATTGTAATTTCTGACCCTTTGGGCAGTTTTTCCCGCCTTCGACGGGATCCCGTCGCGGCGGGAAAAATTTGTTCAGTAATTTGGTCAATTGTCTGACGGGAAACTTCCTTTTTGCATTTCGGACAATGGGGTTTTCCGATTCTGGCAAATAAAAGACGGAGATAATCGTATATCTCCGTAATTGTCCCGACGGTTGAGCGAGGATTGTGAGATGCTTTTCTTTGGTCAATTGAAATTGCCGGGCTTATTCCCTCAATTTTATCAACGTCGGGCTTATCCATCACTCCCAGAAACTGCCGAGCGTAAGCAGATAAAGATTCCACATATCGCCTCTGGCCTTCAGCATATAAAGTATCAAAAGCAAGCGATGATTTCCCCGAGCCCGAAATTCCGGTAATAACCACCAATTTATTTTTCGGGATATCAACATCTATGTTTTTCAAGTTGTGTACCCTCGCTCCTCTAATTTTGATATAGTCTTCTGTCGCCCGAGCAGAGCGAATGGCGTGAGATGAACGAAGTTCAGCGAACATGGCGATTTCCAATTATACTCTAAATCGCAAAATATTTCAATCCTTCGTCAACCTCAGGGTAGATAATAAAAGCTTAAGAGGTAAAAGACATATCAAGTAAAAAATTTGATATAGGTTTGAAGAAGAACTAAAATAAAAATAGATGAAAAAAAGCTCAGTCGGAATAATTATTGTTTTATTCATTGGGGGTTTTACCTCTGGCGGTTTGTATTATTATTCTGAAAAACAAATCCAGGAAATCGGAATACCCTTAATCATTGAAAAATCCGAAAGGGTAATGCCTGGAAAAGTAATACAGGAAGAAAAATCACCATCGCCTCAGGTTTTTCTTTCTTCTGATAACTTAGAGCAGGGTGATACTTTGTTAATCCAAATTAAAACCCAATTTCCCCTTGATAAAATTGAGGGAAATTTAGGAGAAGGAGGATTGACGAAAATAAATTTTTTCAAATTGGGCGAAAATTGGATGGGGATTTTGGGAATTTCGGTTAAACAAAAGATTGGAAAATATACTTTAACCATTGATTTCCCCAACGGCGAGATTTTTAAAAAAGACCTGGTTATTGTTGAAAGAAAATTTCCGGTTGAGGAATTTTTAGTTTCAGAAGAGCTCAAAAAAGAAGGATATACTCAATCAAAAATTGCCGAAGAACTTATTGAAAAAGAAAAGCCGATTTTAGACGAGGTTTTTAAAATTTTCACTCCCGAGGTTTATTTTGAAAAATCTTTTATTTACCCCCTCGATGAAATTAAGATCACAGGCAGCTTTGGCAATATTAGAAAGGAAGGAGAAACGGCAATCCAGCATTTGGGAATTGACCTTAAAGCAAAAATCGGAACTCCGGTTTATGCTGTTAATGACGGAGCGGTTCTTTTTTCCCAAGAGACAAAAATGTATGGTAACACTTTAATAATTGACCATGGTTTTGGGATTTTTTCTTTTTATAGCCATTTAAATGAACTGAAATTTTCAACCGGAGAAAAAGTTAGGCAAGGAGAAATTATTGGTCTTTCAGGAAAAACCGGCTATTCAATAGCTCCTCACTTACATTTTTCAATAAAAATTAACGGTTTCAGCATTGACCCTTTAAGGTTTATTGAAATGACGAAAAAAGAAATGTTACAATAGAAGAAATAATATGGAAAATTTTTGGCAGAAAAATAAGAAGGTAATAATTATTTTTGTCTTCTGGTGGATAGTAATTAATATTTTTGCTTTTTTAGTCGCCCACAGATTTAATCTGGAAGAAGATACTGCCTACAGCTGGATAGCCAATGCCTGGCTACCCGAATCTCCAAAAAGCTTTGTAAGTCTACATGCCCGCTGGGATTCTGAATGGTATATTGATATCGTCGATAATGGTTACAGTTGTCAGTCAAATGTACTTTGTAATGCCGTCTTTTTCCCGCTTTATCCCCTCCTAATAAAACTCTTTAGTTTTTTACCAGGAGTTAGTTCTTATTTAGCTGCCTTTTTAATTAGCAATCTGGCCATTTTCGGGGCAGTAATTGCTTTTTATAATTTGCTTTTATTTAAATATCCCCCTCAAATAGCCCAAAAAGCCGTCTGGTTTTTACTTATCTTCCCAACTAGCTTTTTCTTAACTGCCATTTATACCGAATCTCTATTTTTATTTCTTTCTATTCTATGTTTTTATTTTGCCTTCAAAGAAAAATGGAAAATGGCTGGAGTGATGGGGTTTTTGGCTTCTTTTACTCGAATAACCGGATTTTTATTATTTTTCCCTATATTGTGGGAATTTTTTAGAAAAAACAGAAAGCTTTCTCCTCAAGCGGGCTGGATAGCCTTAACTCTTTTGGGACCATTAACATTTTTTATTTATCATTGGAGAAAATTTAGCGATTTCTTTTTATTTTTCAGAGTGGAAGCAGTTTGGGGAAGGTCTTTTTTTACCTTAAATTGGGAACATTTTAAACTTCTTACCGATCCGGCAAGAGTCAATTTATTTTTAGATTTTTCAATCTTAGTTTTTGTAATTTTGAGCATTATTTATATCTGGAAGAGAATAAGTAAACCTTATGCCTTATATATGGGACTGACTTTAATTCCACCCTTGGCTACCGGAACCTTAATGAGTATTAACCGCTATGTTTTAACTCTTTTCCCTTTATACATTCTTACGGCGCTCTGGGCAGAGAAGAATCCTACATTTGAAAAAATTTATACTATCACCGCGATTTTACTTCTGGCACTATATACCACTCTATTTGTTAACAATTATTGGGGAGGCTAAAGTTGTGACAAAATTTAAATTTTTAATCAAAAAGAAAATCTCTCAACTTCCTAAGAATCCTGGAGTTTATGTTTTCAAAAAAGGAAATGAAATTTTATATATCGGCAAGGCGACAAATATCAGAGAAAGAGTGAAAAACCATTTTTCCCAATCAAGCTACCGAGATAATCTATTTATTGATCAGGCTAAAAAAATTGGTTATATCAAAACCGATTCAAAGTTCGCTGAACCTTCGGTTCATCTCACGTCTCACCCTGCTTCACATGGTTCGACAATTGAAGCTTTGATTTTGGAGGCAAATTTAATTAAAAAATACCAGCCAAAATATAATGTTGTCTGGAGAGATGATAAAAATTATTTTTTCGTTGGAATAACTAAAGAGAACTTCCCCAAAGTGTTTATCACCCATCAACCAAAACCAATTTCCAAATTCAAAATTCCAATTGCCAATTTTGTTGGTCCTTTTGTTGACGGAAAATCTCTGAAGGAAACCTTAAAGGTTTTAAGAAAGGTTTTCCCTTACCGAAGTTGCGGCAAAATACCCAAACAATCTTGTCTCTGGTACCAACTAAACCGTTGTCTCGCCCCTTGTCTATTAGAGACAAAACTTGGAAAACAACTTGAGCGATATCGGATATCAATCGTTAGGGAAAGTCAAGGGAATGTTAAAAATCTTCTGAAAATCCTCCAGGGAAAGAAGAAACAAGTTTTAAATGAATTAAAAAAAGAAATGAAATTGGCCTCTAAATTTCAAAATTTTGAAAGGGCGGCTAAAATTAGAGACCAAGTTGTAGTTTTAGAAAGGGTTTTATCTCACGCTCGAATTTTTGAATCACAGGGATTTGCTGCTCAAAAAACTTGGAACTCTACCAAAAAAATCTTACAAAAAGTCTTAAAAATAAGAGGGGGTCTCTCCAGGATTGAGTCCTATGATATTTCAAACATCCAGGGACAGCAAGCAACGGGTTCTATGGTAACATTTATTGACGGGTCACCAAATAAAAATTTCTACCGCAAATTTAAAATTAAAATTGCCGGTAGGCCAAATGATGTAGCGATGATAAAAGAAGTTTTAAATAGACGATTTAAACACACCGAGTGGCCTTTTCCAGATTTAATTTTAATTGATGGGGGGAAAGCACAGCTGAATGCGGCAAAAGAAATAAAGAATAAAAACCAAAAAACAAAGAATATTTTAGCAATAGCGTTGGCTAAAAGAAAAAATGAACTTTTTATTGGAAATCGGCGGAAGCCCGTCTTATTGAAAAGTCTGCCAAGGGAAATTTTTAATTTAATTTTACAACTACGAGACGAAGCTCACCGATTTGCTATTTCTTATCATAAAAAATTAAGAGAAAAGTCCTTTATTAAAGATTGACTTTGTTTTTAGTATCTGATAATATAAAAAAATGTTGTGGTCTTTTTTTCTCCAAATTATATCCGGAGTTTTAGGTCTTTATTTAGCTAATCGTTATATTCAGGGAGTGGAATTCACCGGTCCCATAATTCCTAAATCTATTGATGACCTGAGTATTTTTTTTAGTTCTCTTATTTTCGTCGGAGCTTTTTTGGGCTTTCTTAATTCTTTCATCAAACCAATTTTAAATAAAATTGCTTTACCCTTGAGAATCATCACTTTAAATCTTTTCAGTTTAATCATTGCCATGGGAATGGTTTTGATAACCGAGATTATTTTCCCCGAATTGGATATCCATGGAATAATTCCTCTTTTTTGGACAACATTAATAGTTTGGGGCATAAGCCTTATTCTTTTAAAATGGATGCCCCAGAAGAAATCAACAACATGAATCTTTTTTTGTCTTATTTCCAAATTGCGGTTTCCATACTTCTAATTATCTTTATTCTTTTACAGCAAAGAGGAACGGCCCTGGGATCGGCTTTTGGAGGGGAAAATGAATTTTATGCTACGCGGCGGGGGATTCAGAAAAAAATTTTTGGAGCAACAATTGTTTTTGGGGTCTTGTTTTTAGCTTTAGCCATTCTCAATCTCCTCATACCATAATAATGAAACTCCCCAGTAAAAATCAGCGGAGAAATTTTTTTAAAATTTTATCAAAAAGAGAGAGAATTGCTTTTTTTATTTTTTTATTTTTGTTTTTATTTTCCGGTATTTTTCTTTCTGTTTGTTGTTATTTTGAACATACTAAAATCGTCCCGGCTGAGGGCGGAATTTTTACCGAAGGAGTAATTGTTTCTCCCGTTCCGATATATATAAATCCGGTTTATGCTTCAAACGACATAGATCGCGACTTGGTAGAACTTATTTTTTCGGGGCTGATGAGATACGACGGCCAGGGTCAAATAATTCCTGACTTAGCCAAAAATTATGAACCTAAAGAAGATGGAAAGGTTTATGAGTTTTATTTAAAAGAAAATCTTTTTTGGCAAGATGGCTCACCTTTTACCGCTGACGATGTAATTTTTACAATAGAGACGATTCAAAATCCTGATTATAAAAGCCCTTTTCGGGCAAATTGGTTAGGTGTGGAACTGGAAAAAATTAATGATCTCGGAGTTCGTTTTAGATTAAAAAATCCTTATTTTCCATTTCTTGAAAATACCACTCTAAAAATAATACCAAAACATATCTGGCAAGATGTTACTTCTCAAAACTTCCTCCTTCGCAATACTCTAAGTCCTGAGAATCTAAACCTGGTCGGTTCGGGCCCTTATAAATTAGAGGGATTAAAAAAGAATGAAAAAGGAGATATAGAATCATTAACTTTAGTTCAAAACCCGAATTATTTCGGAAACAAGCCAAATCTTCAAAAAATTAATTTTTTGTTTTTTGAAAAAGAGGGGAAATTAATCGAGGCTGCTCAAAAAAATGAAATCCAAGGGCTTTCTCTAAATTCTCCGGAAAATTTAAATAAATTAAATCAGAATTGGATAACTTACGAACTTTCCCTACCAAGATATTTTGTTGTATTTTTCAATCCTGATAAATCAAAAATATTAACCGAAGAAGGCGTCAGACAGGCTTTAAATTACGGAGTCAATAAAAAAGAAATTATTGAGAAAACCAAAATTTCCGGTGAAGTCGTTGACTCTCCTATTTTACCAGAAATTTATGGTTTCCAACCCCCAACTTCGCAGTATGAATTTAATCAGGAAAAAGCTGTGGAGCTTTTTGAAAAAGCCGGCTTTGTTAAAGACGAAACCGGCCAAAGGGTAAAAATTATCAAAAAAGATCCTGCCTTTCAATTTAAAAGCACTTTACAGATGGGTTCCAAAGGAACGGAGGTTGAAAAACTTCAAGAATGTTTAAAAAAATTTCCCGAAATTTATCCCGAAGGTGAAGTCACGGGTAATTTTGGAGAAAAGACTAAAAAGGCAGTAATTAATTTTCAAAAGCAATATGTTGAAGGTAGTGAAGGAACGGGTCTTGTTGGTAGTAAAACCAGAGCCAAATTAAATGAAATGTGCTTTCCACCAGTGGAAGAAAAATTGCAACTTAAATTTTCTTTAGTAACGATTGACCAACCGATTTTAGTAGAAGTAGCCAGTCTTTTAAAAACACAGTGGAAAGCCATAGGAGTTGAAATTGAAATCATATCAGTTCCAACCTCTCCCACTTCACAGTTTGAAGACGATTTTATCAAGCCGAGAGAATATGATGCTTTGCTGGTCGGAGAAGTTTTAGGATTAATACCCGACCCATTCCCCTTCTGGCATTCCTCTCAGAAAAAGGACCCCGGTTTAAATTTGGCTGATTATGAAAACAAAGATGTAGACACATTACTGGAAGAGGCCCGTCGAAGCTTAAGTGAAACGGAAAGGAAGGAAAAACTGGAAAGGTTTCAGAATCTTTTAATTGACGATGCTCCAGCAGTATTTCTTTATACTCAGGATTATCTTTATTTAATTTCCAAAGAAATTAAGGGTTTTAATGTAAAAAGAATTTCTGACCTTTCGCAAAGATTTTCAGAAATTGAGAAGTGGTATATAAAAACCAAAAGGGTATGGCGATGGAAATAAAAATCGACAAATCAAATATGCGAAAAATTATTTTGGATTTTCCAAAACAGTTTCGAATTGGCCTGGAAGAGGCAAAAGATATAAAGGTTTTGGGAAGTTTTGATGCTGTTTTAATTTGTGGAATGGGTGGTTCCGCTCTCCCAGGAGATATTTTGAGTATGTGGCTAGAAAATTATAAAATAAGCTTGCCTTTTTATGTTCATCGCAATTATTCTCTTCCTTACCAGGTTGACGAAAAATATCTTATTGTATGCATTTCATACTCCGGAAACACTGAAGAATCCTTATTTGCTTTCAGGGAAGCCCTAAAAAGAAAATTAAAAATTGTCGCCATCACCTCTGGAGGAAAATTAGAGAAGCTTTGCGAAAAATATCAGATTCCTTTTGTTAAAGTGCCAAAGGGTTACCAACCGCGAATGGCGCTAGGCTATCAATTTTCCGCCCTAATGAAAATTTTGACAAATTGTGGATTAATTGGTAATAATTTAGAAAATATTTTAGATTTAGAAAAAAAACTTAAACCCGGAATTCTTGAATTACGGGGTAAAAAATTAGCTAAAAAACTAAAGGGTAAAATTCCAGTAGTTTATGCTTCGCAACAAAGAAAAACTTTAGCCCGGATTTGGAAAATTAAATTTAATGAAAGCTCAAAAATTATCGCCTTTTTCAATTATTTTCCTGAATTAAATCATAATGAATTGACCGGATTTGAAAATCCAGAGAAGAAACTTCATATAATTATTCTGCGGGACCCGATGGATCATCCTAGAATTTTAAAAAGGATGCGAGTAACTGCCGCCATTCTAAAATCAAAAGGACTTTCTGTAGATTTTATTGATATTAAAGGCGAGGATTTCCTGTGTAAAATTTTTTTCAACATTATTTTAAGCGATTGGGTCGCTTATTACTTAGCTATGGAATGCAAAACCGATCCCACATCGACTCAATTGCAAGAAAAATTTAAATTATGGCTCAGGTCAAAAAAGCAATAATTCCAATAGCGGGGTTAGGTACAAGATTTCTACCACTAAGCAAGGTTTTACCAAAAGAACTTTTTCCTCTGGTGGATAAGCCCGCTTTGCAATATATCGTGGAAGAAGCAGCTACTGCCGGGATAAAAGAGATAATTTTTATTAATCAGCCGAGAAGAAAAGAGGTTTTAAATTACTTTAAAAGGTATTTTGAGAAAAATCCTGAATTAGAAAATTTTTTGAAAGCGAGGAAAAAAAATCACATTTTAGAAGAGTTAAAAAGAGTTGAAAGTCTTTCAAAAAAGATTTCTTTTTCTCAAGTTTTTCAAAAAACACCCTTGGGTGATGGTCACGCCGTTTTGCAAGCTGAAAAATTAGTTAAAGGTGAGCCCTGTGCGGTTTTGTTTGGCGACGATGTTGTAGAATCAAAAACTCCCTGTCTTTTACAATTGATTAATGTCTTTAATAAATATAAAAAGCCAATAGTTGCTCTTTGTCGAATATCGCAGAAAAAAATTCCTTTTTATGGAATTGTCAGGGTAAAAAAAATAGCTAAAAATTTATTTAAAATCATAGAAATTATAGAAAAACCTTCAATTAAAGAGGCTCCATCAAATTTAGCAATTGTTGGGAAATACATTATTACGCCAGAAGTTTTTGATATTTTAAAGAATGCAAACTGTGAGATTAAAGGAGAAATAAAATTAGTTGGAGGCCTTAATGAAATGGTAAAAAAGGGCAAGATTGTCTATGGTTATGAATTTGAAGGAAAATGGTTGGAGTGCGGAAATAAACTCGGCTGGCTCCAGTCTCATCTTTATCTTTCTTTAAAACATCCTCAATTTGGAAAAGAACTCAAAAAATTTCTGCGGGCATGGCGGAATGGCAGACGCACTAGGTTCAGGACTTAGTGGGAGTAATCCCGTGGAGGTTCAAGTCCTCCTGCCCGCACCCTTAAATTATTCTTAATTTTCAGTTGATTTTAAATATGACAAAAATGACAAAACATAATTATCTTCGCATTATTCCTTTAGGAGGACTTAGTGAAGTCGGAAGGAACATGATGCTCCTTGAATATCAAGGAAAGATTTTAATTATTGATGCGGGATTTCGGCTTCCAGAAGAAGATATGCCCGGAATTGATTATATCGTTCCGAATGTTTCTTATCTTAAGGAGAAACAAAAAAATATTTTACGTATTATTTTTACTCATGGACACTATGACCACATTGGAGCCGTTCCCTATTTACTTGAAAAGGTCTGGCGGCCAAATTTCGAGATTTTTGCCTCTCTTTTAACTAAAGGAATAATTTTGAAAAGACAGGAGGATTTCTCCCATCAACCAAAATTAGATATTACTGAAGTCAGAGACGGTTCAAAAGTTCAATTGGGGCCTTTTAGGGTTGAATTTTTCAGGCAAAATCATAATATTCCCGATAATTTAGGGCTGTTTATTGAAACGCCAGTTGGTAATATTTTGCATACTTCTGATTTTAAATTTGATTCAAATCCGGTAAATGATCTGCCAACTAATTTCCAGAAACTTAGAAATTTTTCGAAAAGAAAAGTTTTATTGATAATGGCAGATTCCACCGGAGCTGAGGAGGAAGGCCATTCTCTCTCAGAGGCAGATATTTCCAGGAATTTAGATCAAATTTTTCAAAGGGCAACCGGTCGTATCATTGCAGCCACTTTCTCCTCGCTTATAAACAGAATCCAACAAATAATTTCTCTGTCAGAAAAATATGAAAGAAAGGTTGTTGTCGAAGGATATTCAATGAAAACAAACGTTGAAATTTCAAAAGTTTTAGGTTACATCAAGGCAAAAAAGGGGACGATTATTAATGTAAAGGAAATTACAAATTATCCCGATTCCAGAGTCACAATTCTCTGCACCGGAGCCCAAGGAGAAGGTCAGGCGGTCTTGATGAGAATTACCAACCGAGAACACCGCTTCATCAGATTAAAAAGAGGCGATACGGTTATTTTCTCCTCTTCTGTAATTCCCGGTAATGAAAGAACGGTCCAGATTATGAAAGATGAAATTTTACGTCAAAAAACCAAGGTCTTCCATTACAAAATGATGGATATTCATGCCGGAGGCCACGCTCAGAGAGAAGAACTAAAAGAATTGATAAAAATTATGCGGCCTAAATTTTTCCTTCCTATCCATGGCCAGTATTCAATGTTGGTTTCCCATGCGGAATTAGTAAGAGAAATGGGCCTTCCTGAAAAAAATATTGCCATAGCCGAAAACGGTCAAATTATCAATTTAAATCAAAAAAGGATTTTTATTGAAAAAGAGACCGTGCCCTCAAATTATATTATGGTGGATGGCTTAGGAATTGGTGATGTTGGAGAAATAGTATTAAGAGACAGGCAAATGTTAGCCAAAGACGGGATGTTTGTTGTTGTGGCTATTGTTGACAAAACCACTGGTAAGGTCAGGGGTTCTCCTGATATAATATCAAGAGGATTTGTTTATTTAAGAGAATCAAAGGAATTGCTCAGAGAGACGAGAAAAATGGTTATCAACATTGTAAATTTAGCGGTAGGTTCGGGAGGGGCGGTGAATTGGAGTTATGTTAAAGACGAAATCAGGAACAAAACAGGCCAATTCCTTTTTTCAAAAACCCAAAGAAGGCCGATGATATTACCCGTAGTTATCGAAGTTTAATATTATGAGGGTTTTTAGTGGTATTAGACCAACCGGTGAATTGCATATTGGAAACTACTTGGGAGCCATTAAACAATGGGTAGAGCTCCAGAGAAAAAATGAGTGTGTCTTTTGTATTGTTGATTTACACGCTGTCACCACTCCCTCTAAGCCCGGGGAAATGAAAAAAAACATTTTGGATGTGGCAACTGCTTATTTGGCAGCCGGTTTAGAGCCAGAAAAATGCATTTTTTTCGTTCAGTCTCAGATAAAAGAACATACCGAATTGGCCTGGCTTTTGGGAACAATTACTCCTTTAGGAGACCTAAAAAGAATGACCCAGTTCAAAGAGAAATCTAAAAAACACCCAGAATACGTTAATGCCGGGCTTTTAAATTATCCCCTTTTAATGGCGGCTGATATCTTACTTTACCAAACTGATTTGGTCCCGGTGGGTATCGACCAACAACAACACGTGGAATTAGCCCGGGAAATTGCCCGTCGTTTTAATAAAAAATTTGGCAAAGTTTTTCAGGAACCGGAAGTTTTACTGTCAAAAATAGGAGCGAAAATTATGTCTTTAAAAAATCCGAAGAAAAAAATGTCAAAAACCGACGAGTCCGAGGGCTGTATCAGTTTATTTGATGAACCGGAAGTAATTAGAAAAAAAATAATGTCGGCTGTTACCGACACAGGAAAAATCATCAAATACGACCCGATTAAAAAAGCGGGAATATCAAATCTTTTAACGATTTACTCTCTTTTTTCTGGAAAATCAATTAAAGATTTGGAGAAAAAATTCAGAGACGGAGGTTACGCAAAGTTCAAAAAGTCGTTATCCGAATTATTAATTAATTCTTTAGAGCCATTCCGAAGAAAAAGAAAAGAACTTCTCTCAAGAGAAGTTTATGTAAAAGAAATTTTAGACCGGGGGACGAGACGAGCTCAGGTTATTGCTCAGTCAACTATGCAAGAAGTT
>CAYHBF010000044.1:0-2130 GCA_964354835.1 uncultured Candidatus Saccharibacteria bacterium | reverse complement strand
TTAAAAGACGATTTTGCGCCATAAGAAAAAATAAGGTCATTTACGACCTTATTCAAATATTCAGTAGTAATGCCGGGTTCAACTTTTTTGGCAACCTGTTTTAAAATCTTCGCCAAAATCTTTCCACCCTGTTGCATTGTTTCAATCTCTTTTGAAGTATAAATATTTATCATTTGATTACTTTTAAAATATCTTTGAAAACCTTCTCTATTGATTGTTCACCGTTGATTTTAACGACTTTACATTTTTTCTTTTTCATATAATCGATTGCCGGTATTGTTTCTTTTTTGTATAAATTCCATCTTAAATTTATCTTTTTTTTGTCGTCGTCAACTCTTTTTATTGCTTTGCCCGTTGCGGCATCCACTCTCCTAATCAGTCTTTTATAGCTTTCTTTCTCGGAAATATGAAGGACAAATAAGATGGTATTTTTAATTCTGTCTAAGAATTTTAAAAAATTATAAAGAGATTCCGCTTCTTTAATCTTTCTTGGAGAACCGTCGAGTAAAAATCCTTGCCCATCCCTAACATTAAAAGAAATTTTATACATCCAGAGAGTCGTGGCCAAATCTTCCGGTTGCAATCCTCCGCTTTCTCCGATTTTTTTTATTCTGTTTCCGGCGTCGGTATTTGCCTTAAATAACGTTCTAAAAATTTCTCCGGGATAAACATAATATAAGCCCTTAAACTTTTTTAACAAAAGCTTGGCCTGTGTTCCCTTACCCGATCCAGGTGGACCGATGATGATAAAATTTAAATTTTTAGAATCCTTCATAATCACGCATTACTAATTGTGACTCTACTTGTTTCATTGTTTCCAAAACCACGGAAACCACGATTAAAACCGCAGTACCGCCGATACTTAGGTTCGCAACGCCGGTAGCCGCACTGATTATCATTGGCAAAACCGCAATCAGTCCCAAAAACAACGCGCCGACCAAAGTGATTCTATTTAAAATACGGGTGAAAAAATTGGCGGTATTTTCGCCCGGCCTGATTCCCGGCACAAACCCGCCTTGTTTCTGAATGTTTTCGGAAATTGCCTTGGGATCGAACGTACCCGCGGTATAAAAAAACGTAAAAACAACAACCAAAATAAAATAGAGTATAGCGTAAAAAGTCTGATTGGTAAAAAGGTTGCCGAAACTTTGGGCAGCATGAGCAATAAACTGATTCGGAACATTGGTTAAAAACTTGGCAATCATTCCCGGAAAAAGCATAATCGAAAGCGCGAAAATAATCGGAATCACCCCGGCCTGATTAACCCTCAAGGGCAAATGCGTGGAAAAGCCGCCATACATTCTCCTGCCTCTTACTCTCTTGGCATAAGCAACAGGAACATTTCTTTGTCCTTCGTTGATAATTACCACCCCGGCAATTACTATGATTGCCACCAAAATAAAACCGATATAAGAAGGCAACTGAGCAGGAGAATAAGTAACAATGGCCTGACGAATATCCGCAGGAATTCTGGCAATAATACCGGCAAAAATCAAAAGCGAAACACCGTTGCCGATTCCCTTTTCCGTAATTAATTCTCCCAACCACATTAAAAACATTGCACCACCAGTAATCACGGCAATGGAGGTAATCAAAGAAAAAGGAGACATATAGCCGATTACCTGCTGATTTCTCAAAAGAATAATCATACTGTAGGCCTGTAAAACAGCCAGGGGAACGGTTAAAATTCTGCCGTATTGATTGAATTTATTTCTGCCCTCGGGTCCGGATTCATGATACATTTCCTTTAATTTGGGAAAAATCATGGTTAAAAGCTGCAGGATAATCGTGGCGGTAATATACGGACCCAAACCGAGCATGGCAATGGAAAAATTACTCATTGCTCCACCGGTAAAAATATTCATCAAACCGAAAAGCTGATTGCCCGCGAAAAAATCCTTAAGTTTTTCAGCATCAACTCCAGGTACGGGAATATTGGCCATAATCCTAAAAACCACCAACAAAGCCAGAACAAAGATTATTTTGTTCCTTAGTTCTTTGACTTTAAAAAGTTGAGTAATTTTTTCTAACCACTTGGGCATAAGTTATTATTTGATTCCCAAAATATTCTTAACCGATTTCGACATTTTACAATTTTCAATTTTCAATTTCTTTTTTAATCCCCCGCCT
>CAYHBF010000043.1:0-1574 GCA_964354835.1 uncultured Candidatus Saccharibacteria bacterium | reverse complement strand
TCGCCGCCCGCGCGCCAGCGGAGCGAAAGAGAGCGGGGCGAATAATCAGGACACGCTCTTCCTTGACTCCCTCCGGTGTTTCGACTTTCGCTGCATGCACCGACAAAAAGACATGTGCCGTGTTTGGATAACGCCAACCGTAATATTCGGCAAACCATCTAAATAAGTCGGCCGGCCATACCGACGGCTCCCTTAATGGATGAACCCCTTCCGCCGGCTCAAACATGGCAACTGCCACCGCCCCTATTTGCTGCCCTTCCAATAATTCAGACACTCTCGCGACCACCTGTATCCAATTCACACTTAACACTCCGGGTGTGGAGACAGTCTCGACGGAGGAGACGGGCATCTCGGACAAAGAACCGGGGACGATCTGCACTATTGGCAACGGGCCCGCGGCCACAACCGGAAGGAGCCTGGAATCAACACCTTCCACGAGTCTACGAACGGCCTCGACAATGTACTCAGGCCTATCCCAGGGAGCGATCTCTCGTCTCTCATTCCAACCTATCCTGATATACTGGTCGCCGGCAGCTTCAACTTCTAAATGGACTTGTGTGTCCCGTGTAAGTCTTTTGAGCGCTTCGACGACGGCCGCTTTGTCCTGCGCCTCAAGAGTCACGCTCCCGCGCGTGAGATGCATCACCTCCTGTTTCTTATAAACACGCAGCAAATTATCTTGACCCGCCGCCCGCGCGCCATCAGTGGGGTCAGACTCTTCCCATTCCTCGTCTGTTAGAATACCGGCTCTTCTACGCGCTTCTTGACGGTCACTCCATTGATCTTCGTCTTCCAGTGAATTTTCTTCCCAGTAACTTCCTTTTTGTGGCGGCTTTATTCTAAAAGTTACCCACATTCCTTGCTCCTTGTCATTAATGGATCCCCCAGTCCTAGACTTACCATACTGAAGAAATCGGAGCTCCAAGTTCCTTATGCCATGACGAAGATCTCTCTGTGATATCCGCCTTTCCGCCCCCCTTTGCCTAAAAAACCGAAGTGTAAATTCAACAGGATTCCTATGCTCGCTGTCACGGAAACCTTCTATCTCCACCCGGTACCATTCAAAATCGCTGCTTTCTCGCAACCATTCAGCCAAAATTGGCTGTGTCAACTGCCCCGCCCGCGCACCACGAGGAGTTAACGCCAACATCGCAGTATTCGGATCAAACGTACATGTTGCTGGAAATGAGTAATAATTGTCGGAAGGTTCATAACTAATAATCTGACCTCTCTTCATCATGCATAAAATGAAATACTCATGGATAGGCGTTTCGTCCCCAAATTCTATAAAGACATATTTTTGAGATGGGAAATGGAAAAAGATCATTCCTGCCATCGCGAATTTTTCTGTCTCAGGATTCATCACTATAAGAACTCGAGGTGTTTCATCGGATTTGAAAGAGAGCCTTATCGCGGATAGGCCGACCAGCTCGAGTAAACGCCTGAATTCTTGTACTGTCGAGTTATCATACAAATCAAGAGGGATCTCTCCCCATGCCATCCCAGATGAATCGGTACCCATTTCTTGATGCTCTTGTCTGTCCAATTTGAAACGAATATTTTCAAATTTCTTT
>CAYHBF010000042.1:0-3757 GCA_964354835.1 uncultured Candidatus Saccharibacteria bacterium | reverse complement strand
ATGCTCTTTATGAAATTAGAAGACCTTGATGATAAAATTGAAGTTGTTGTTTTTCCCGGAATAATCGAAAGAAATCCTGCCGTCTTTCAGGAAAATAAAATTGTTTTGGTCTCGGGACGAATCGATACCAGAGACGGCGTTCCAAAGCTTATCTGCGAAGAGATCGAAGAGATATTAGAAGCAAAAGAGATTTAAAATATCTCTTCTCTACCTTCGTTCCGTAACCGGAACTCGGAAATAGAGGAAATCGTTGAAAGTTAATAATTATGAATAAAACTGAAATAATCAGACATTCACTCGCCCATATTTTAGCTTATGCTGTTCAAGAACTCCTTCCAGGAGTTAAATTTGGCATTGGGCCGGCAATTGAAAATGGTTTTTATTATGATTTTCTGTTTAAAAATCCTTTGACGCCCAACGACCTGCCGAAAATTGAGGAAAAAATGAGAGAGCTCATAAAAAAAGGTTTTAGCTTTGAGAAAAAAGAAATTTCCAAAAAAGAAGCTGAAAAATTATTTTCTGACCAGCCATATAAGCTAGAACTGATAGCCGAACTGCCCGAAAATAAAATTACCACTTATAAGTCGGGCGATTTTGTAGATTTGTGCGCTGGGCCTCACGTTAAATCCGCAAAAGAAATACCAGTTGACGGTTTTAAATTAAATGAAATCGCCGGCGCTTACTGGCGCGGCTCCGAAATTAACCAAATGCTAACCAGAATCTATGGCCTGGCATTTGAAACAGAAAAAGAATTGGCTGATTATTTGAAAATACAAGAGGAAGCCGAAAAAAGAGACCACAGAATTTTTGGTGAAAAATTAGACCTTTTCACTTTTTCTGAAATGGTTGGCAGTGGTTTGCCTCTTTTTACCCCGAAAGGGGCTTTGGTCAGGCAACTCCTCAACGATTATGTGGAAAAACTCCAGTCAAAAGCCGGTTATGCTCAAGTCTGGACTCCTCAAATTTCCAAAGCCGAACTTTTTAAAACTTCTGGACACTACGAAAAATATAAAGAATCCATGTTTCGCGTTTTATCTAATTTCTCAAAAGAAGAATTTTTCCTGAAGCCCATGAATTGCCCCCAGCATACCCAAATTTACGCCAGCCGGATGAGAAGCTACCGCGATTTGCCGTTGAGATACTCCGATTTTTCAATGCTTTACAGGGATGAAAAACCGGGAGAATTAAATGGATTGGCTCGAGTAAGAGCTTTCTCCCAGGACGACTGCCATATATTCTGTCGTGAAGACCAAGTGGACAAAGAAATAGATGTAGCGCTGACAATGACAAAAGAAATTATGACAAGTTTCGGCTTCAAGTACCGCTATCGCCTTTCCACTCGAGACCAAAAACATCCTGAAAAATATATCGGCGATCCGAAAATTTGGGAAAAAGTTGAGAAATGGGCCGAAAAAATCATGGAACGTAACAAGATTGAATATTTCCCCGGACCAGGAGAAGCAGCTTTCTATGCCCCAAAAATGGATCTTATAGCTACCGACGCCCTCGGGCGAAATTGGCAGCTGTCCACTATCCAAATCGATTTTTTTATGCCGGAAAGATTTAAGCTGACTTATATAGACAAAACCGGGCAAAAGAAAAGACCGGTAATGATCCACAGAGCAATTATCGGTTCGCCGGAAAGATTTATAATGATACTCCTTGAGCATTATGCCGGCGCTTTCCCTCTTTGGCTGTCTCCCGTACAAGTATGGGTAATTCCGATAACAGATAAACATAATAAATATGCCCAAAAAGTTGGCGAAGAATTAAAAGAAAACAGCTTAAGAATTGAATTGAAAGATGAAAACGAAACGGTTTCAAAAAAAATAAGAAATGGCGAGCTCCAAAAAATTCCTTATCTTTTAGTCGTAGGCGACAAAGAAATGAAAAATAAATCTGTCAGGGTCAGGGCTAAGAATAAAGATTTGGGCGAAATCAAATTAACAAAATTCGTTGAGAAAGTTAAAGGAGAAATTGAAAAGAAAAAATAGCTATTAATCAAATTAAGAAACGGCCTTGAAGAAGGCCGTTTTTAAATGTAAAATTTAGGCAAGAATGAATAAGCCATTATGAAATACCATATCATCACTTTTGGGTGTCAAATGAACAAAAGCGATTCAGAAAGGATTGCTGCGGTTTTAGAAAAAAAAGGTTATAAACCGGTTTCAAATGTAAATGAGGCTGATTTGATTATGGTCAATATGTGTTCTGTCAGACAATCGGCAGTAGATCGGATCTATGGATTAATTCCGAAATTTCAAAAGCTCAAAATCACCCTTCGACAAGCTCAGGGTGATGGTGAACCACGTCGAACCATCAAAACCGTCTTAACCGGTTGTATTTTAAAACAGGATAAAATAAAATTTAGAAAAAGATTTGACGAAATTTGGGAAATTAAAAATTATACGAATACGCTGCCAAAATGCCGGAATAAATTCTTGGCTTTTGTTCCAATTTCAAATGGCTGTAATAACTTCTGCAGTTATTGCGTCGTTCCCTATGCTCGAGGCCCCCTCATCTGCCGTCCCCATAAAGAAATTTTAAAAGAAGTAAAAGATGTAGTTAAAAAGGAGGCAAACCCCATTAGAAAGACGACTTCTAACGGGGCAATGGAAATCTGGCTTTTAGGACAAAACGTAAACGATTACCAATCCCCTACCAATTTAAAGATTAATTTTGCAAAACTTTTAAGAATGGTAAATGATATTCCTGGTGATTTTCAGATAAGATTTATGAGTCCTCATCCCGCCGATTTTACAGATGAGTTAATTGACACTATAGTTAAGTCCAAAAAAGTGGCCAAATATATAAATTTGCCGGTTCAATCCGGAGATAATAAGATATTAAAGAGAATGAACAGACCCTATACGGTAGAACAATACAAAAATCTGGTAAAAAAAATCAGGGAAAAAATTCCCGATATCAACCTGACAACCGATGTGATTGTTGGTTTCCCCGGCGAAACAAAAAAACAGTTTGAAAATACGGTAAAACTCTTTAAAGAAATAAAATTTAATCTGGCCTACATCGCCAAATACTCCCCCCGACCGGGCACAGCTGCCTTTAAAATGAAAGATAATATTCCTCTGGAGGAGAAAAAAAGAAGAGAAAAAATTTTAAGAAAAATTATAAATAAATAAAAAGAGACCGATTTTTCGGCCTCGTTATAGTGTGGCTATATCTGGACGGACTTACTCTTCTTTTGTTTCTTTTCCTCTTCTTCCTTCTTCTTCTGATAAAAATCCCGGGCTTTCTCAATCGCTCTCTCTAGAATGGCCAAGATAGGATATGGTTTACCTGTAAGCTCTTTAGCCTTACCAAAGAATTCCTTTACATTCTCGATATCACCATTAAATAGAGCGGCATTAAATAGAGCGATTTGGCCAGCGAGATGCCAATCCAGTCCAGCACTATAGAGCAGATCTTCTCTTTTGGTCTTTTCTCCTTCTGTTATTGCGGCCTCTTCCTTTGCTTTTGCCCTCTTAAGCGTTTCTTCTATTGAATACTCCCTGGACGGATGTGATAGAATATCCAATAAAAGAGTTCTTTCCAAGGCCTGATAGGTCTCGCGATCGTCGCCGCAGATTACCTGCAACTCTGAGGGCTTCGAAGATTCTTTGACTGTCTCTACTTTTTCCTCTTTCTCTTTTTTGCTTCTATGAAAGAGCTGCCTAAGAATTTTCATTGTTTCCTCCTTTCGCTAAAATAATAGTATAACGAATAAAAAATTATGTCAAATCTAAAATCTAAAATT
>CAYHBF010000041.1:0-5132 GCA_964354835.1 uncultured Candidatus Saccharibacteria bacterium | reverse complement strand
CTTATCCAATCAACAATGGTATCTATCATTTCCCCAGAAAAAGCAAGCCCGATCGTTCCGTTCAGAGATAGTTTTTTCATAGCCAATCTTTTTTCTTAAATCTTTCTCTTTTTTCCTTTGACCAAAAATCCCCTTCTATGCTGAATTTTTGAAGCCACCGGCCTAACCAATCAGCGTCTTTTTCCTTAATCTTCTCCTTGATTTTTTTTATTTCAAGTTCGGTTTTATCTTCCATAAATTAAAATTAACCGGAGAGGAAAACTCTCTTTTTTACGAGAACACCAGTAGAGAGATTTAGCAATTCTCAACCCTTTCCGAATTAGCGTGCCCGAACCAAAGAGATAACTTTCCTAACAGCCCAAAAAGCCAAAGGCAATCCTATTACTAAAGCGACCAACATCCACAAATCAGTAAAAAGCCCACCAATATAAGCTGTGGTGGTAGCAATGAAATCTCCGGGTATCGTAATTAAAGTAAGCATTATTTTAAGGATCTTTGGATCGGTTTAACTCCGGTTTAAAAATATCTCGGCCTTTACTATTTTTATTTTAAATTTTTCAGAAAGGCCTGTCAAGAGGCCTTTTGAAAAAAAGGACTTTTGACCGGCCTGACTGAAAAATTTAATCTTTTTCAAAAAACCAATGGAGAAATCCGGCAAAAAGAAAAACCAAAAGCGCAAAACCTAACAGAAGATACAAATGATCTCTCATTGTAAAAAAGTAGGCAAAAAAAGTATTTAATAAAAGAATTTCAGGTGTCATCTTGGCGCTTTATAGTGAAAATGGTGGTGAAAAAAATCTTTATTAGTTTCGTCTATAAAAAAATTTTCTACGATCCAAAACAACCCCTTAGGTAAAAGACCGGTGAGAAATATGAGGGTAGGAAAACCGATCAAAAAGATCCCCAAAAAATCCGATATGCCAAAATTTATTATTTCTTCCATAGAAAAGACCAAATGGCCTTACAGATTAAAAAGATCCCCAGAATACTTAAAAAAATAAAAATAAAAATATCGCCGTAATCAACCTTTTTCTCAATGTAAAATTCAGCGCTGGTAGAGGCGTTTTGAATTAGCTCAAAGCGAGGATTTTCAGGACAGGTTAAAATTGAATACTCAAAATCACCTTCTCCAAGATCTACCGGATTTGAAAATTGACACTCCATAATTTTATTAAACTAAAGTAGTCAAGGGAAGTCAAGACCTACCGGATTTTAGCAATGGGGGGACTATGGGGGGTGTAGCACTCGGTAAAACCTTAAATTTCTTTGATTTATTAGAGAGCCGGTTCTGCGCTACCGATCCAATAATAGCGCTTACAACCGGCTCGCTGATAGCCCAAAGGTTCATTAAAGGTCAAGTAGTGTCATTAAGGTTTTTTGCCTTTCCCTTCAGGGAGAGGCAGAGAAGCTTCAAAGTATCGCTTTGAAGCTGAACTCAATCCGCAGATTGTGGAGAGGGTTTTTCTGTTTTTTCTCTCTTACGGGGTTGTTAAGGGGTTTTTCTCTCTTTTTTTCTTTTTAAAAATCAACCGGTTTTTAACAGCTTTTTCCACAGGTTTTCCACCCTTTTTTCAAGGTACAGAAAAGAAAAGAAAAGAAAAGAAAAGAAACTCTGAGAGCTTAACCTCTCACTGTCCGGAAAACGAGCTTAAACAGGAAAAATCCCATCATAACAACCATAGCCAAGATAAAAGTTTCAATTAAGGGAAACCCACCGAATAAAAAGGAAAATTGCTCTATGTATAGCTTAAATGTCGGCAAAATAGCGCCGATATTGTTTCCTCTTGAATAGGCCTCATTTTGATCAAAAAAACCGGAAATCCTACTGCCGAAATCCCCAATTTTTGAAAACAAGGGTGTCAATATCCCGGTAATGGTAGAAAAAAAAGTCGTAGAGGTGGCGTACTCCGAATGTTCGGAGTACCAATCTTCCGGCACTTCAACTTGAAAAATCTCCGGTAGTCCCTCAAAATTTATCATTACATAATACTGGGGAGAAACCACATCTCCGGTAAATCCCTCAACCCACTCCCAAGCGCTGTTAAACATACCAAAGTAAGCGTCGCCGATTAGATCATAATGTCCGTTAGCTTCAAAATTAAAATTGTCAAAGTACAGGGTTTCTTGGCCACTCGTTCCACTCAATTCAGATTTAGGAAACTTCGCCTCGTCAGCGCAGATCCCAGTAATCTCCTCGCAAAAATTGACTATAATTCCACTCCAACTGCTACTCGCAAAACCCTCATATTCAAAAGTAAATTCAGTACTTGTGGCGTTAATTTCAGTTTCGCTTGCCGGATCTGTTCCCCAAATTCTAAATTCTGGCTCTTCTTCTTCTTGACACAGATCCTCACTGATATCGTCAAAAAGGTTGTACTCGCCAACATCTGCTGCGGATTGAATTCGTAAATTGTCTATAAAAACAAAATCCCCTCCTAAAACACTATCCCACTCCGTCCAATCGCCACAATTAACCCGGTACCTCGCTTGATTGTCGGAAGTCCGCCACTCAGTACAAATTGAATACTCCGTATCAGGCGAGTGATTCTCCGTTCCAAAAACAATATAATTAGCGCCATCGTGATACTCCGCCTTATTAGAACCAGTCCAATACGGAACTCGAAAAACAATTTTATAAACATCTGCTTCCTTAAGAGCAATTTGAAATTGTCCGTTACTGCCACTGCCAACACTGGAAATCAAAAAATTTAAACAAATTGATCCGTCAGCGATCTCGCTTCCCTCTCTCTTGACTTCAGTCCAAGCGGCAGCGTTACCGTTGGCCATAACTGATCTTACTCCGTTGATCGTTGTCGTACTACTAACAACAAAAACATTTCCGGTTAAAACATCAGTCCAGCCGTCTTGTCCTACCAAAGCGCCAACATCATAGGTTTCAAAATCAGTTTCAAAAATAGTAAGTCCAAAACAACCGGAAGCCCAAAGGATAATCCCTAAAAAGCCGATAACAGCCACTATTTTAACGATCTTAAAAGCTTCCACAGGCCTTCTGACGCGAAATCCTACGAAAGACGGCTCTTTGTACCTCTTTCTAATTATAAAGCTACCGATTTTATAGATCAATGTCAATACCACACCATAAATTAAGTACGAGTTCATTGTTTTTTATCGCTTAATTTTTTATACATTACCCCACGATAAAATCTACAACTAAAGTAATGGCATTGCTTTGGCTTACATTTCTTTTTTTCTCTCCAACATTTCATAAAAAATTAAGCATTAGAAGTGAATTATTTTTTTAAAGATAAAAGCCAAAAAGAGAATACCTAATCCACCACCTACGGCCAGAAAAACCAAATTTAAGTAAGGAAAGGCGTTAAATAAGCTGATCGCGGAAGCCGGTAAAGAAAAACTGATACTTTCTGCTGTCGTTGTTATCCCAACAAAAAAACCTCTCCCAAAATTAAAAATCCAAGAGAGAGGCATAAGCGCAATCTCCAAAATTGTTTTTAAGCTGTCTAAAAGCCATTGAACAATATAAAAAATATCGTAGATGTGGTGAATAAAATCTTCCCACATACTTTAACGCCGGAGAGCTGAAATAATAGCGCCGATAACAATCAAGCCCACTCCTACTCCTACAATTAATAAAAGCAAGGGACTTAAATCAGAAAAAACATTGCTTATCCAATCAACAATGGTATCTATCATTTCCCCAGAAAAAGCAAGCCCGATCGTTCCGTTCAGAGATAGTTTTTTCATAGCCAATCTTTTTTCTTAAATCTTTCTCTTTTTTCCTTTAACCAAAAATCCCCTTCTATACTAAATTTTTGAAGCCACCGGCCTAACCAGTCAGCGTCTTTTTCTTTTGTTTTTTCTTCAATTTTTCTGACTTCTAATTCATCAGTTCTTAATCGTCTTGCTGTTTCTCTAACAAAAGGATCTTTGTATCTTTTTAAATTTTCTTCTTCAGCAACCCTAACAAATCCCGAAACATTACCGGTTCTTTGTGCTTCTCTTAAAGCTTTATCGTATCTTTTGCTCATAAATTAAAAATAACCGGAGAGGAAAACTCTCTTTTTTACGAGAACACCTTTAGAGAGATTTAGCAATTCTCAACCTTTACCAAGTTATCTTGCCCGAACTAAAGATATAACTTTCCTGATACCCCAGAAGGCCAAAGGCAAACCGATACACAAGGCCACAAGTGGCCAAATGTCGGTAAAAACACCGCCGATGTAGGCAGTTGTCGTGGATAGAAAATCGCTAGGCAGCGTAAGTATAGTAAGCATTATTTTAAAGATCTTCAGATCGGATTAACTCCGGCTATATTTCGGCCTTTACTATTTTAATTTTAAATTTTCCAGTATGGCTTGTCAAGAGGCCTTATTGGAAAATTTCAATCTTTTTCAAAAAACCAACGGAGAAATCCGGCAAAAATTAGAACAAAAAGCGAAAAACCCGTTATAAAATAAATATACTCGCCAAACTCAAAAAAGAAAGCGAAAAAAGTATTTAATAAAAAAATTTCAGGTGTCATTTCGGCGCTTTATAGTGAAAATGGTGGTGAAATATATTTTTGTTCGTTTCATCTATAAAAAAATTTTCTACGATCCAAAAAAGCCCCTTTGGTAAAAGACAGGTTAAAAAAACATAGATAGGAAATCCGATCAAAAAAATCCCTAAAAATTCTGCTATTCCATAATTGATCATTTATTTTTCCAAAAAAAACGCCAAATTATGCCACAAATAAAAACAATAGAAAAAAGGGCAAGAAAAAAAACAATCAAGGCCTCTCCGTAATTCATTGACTTTTGAACAAAAAATTGCGCGCCGGTAGAAGCGTTTTGTATCAATTCAAAATGAGGATCCTCAGGACAGGTTAAAATTGAATACTCAAAATCTCCTTCGCCAAGATCTGTTGAACTTGAAAATTGACACTCCATAATTTTATTAAATCAAAGTAGTCAAAGGAAGTCAAGGTTTTTCTTAATTTCGCTAACGAGGAGGACTATAGGAGAAGTATCGCGTAGAACTTAAAATTCCCTTAAATTCCCTTAATTTCCTTTGTTTTATTAGTGAGCCGGTTTTTACACTACCGATCCAATTAGTGTTTTTAACCGGCTCGTTGATAAAACAAAGGTTCATCAGGGTTCAAGTCGTTTCAAAAA
>CAYHBF010000040.1:0-5204 GCA_964354835.1 uncultured Candidatus Saccharibacteria bacterium | reverse complement strand
CCCGAATCCGCCAGCTGGCGGACCGAAAGACAGAGACTCTATGAAATTTGCGAACTGGCAACCAGATTTTTTGAGAAACAATTAGAAGAAAGTTCCAGCGGCAAGGAGGCTAAAAAATATCTTCTTTCTCGCGGCATCTCGGAAGATTCGATTAGAAAATGGAGACTCGGTTATTCGCCCGATACCTGGGAAGGATTGACTGAATTTTTAGTTTCAAGGGGATACAAAAGAGAAGAAGTAATTAAAGCTGGTTTAGCTATTCAAAAAGAACCCATTGGTGAAATTAGTGGTCAAATTCGTGAAGATTTGCAAGGCGCATACGATAGGTTTCGGGGTAGAATTATTTTCCCGATTTTCGATTTAAATTCTCAAACTATTGGATTTGGCGGAAGAGTTTTTAAAGAAAAAGACAAGGCGGAGATAGCAAAATATGTCAATACTCCCAATACTCTTTTATACGATAAAAGCCGGGTTTTATACGGGTTAGATAAGGCAAAGGTTGAAATCAGGAAAAAAGACAATTGTATTCTGGTTGAAGGTTATACCGACGTTATTATGTCCCACCAGGCTGGCGTTCAAAATGTAGTTGCCACTTCAGGTACCGCCTTGACTTCTTATCAATTGAAAATTTTAAAGAGGTATTCGGAAAATTTAATTTTAGGTTTTGACATGGATGTTGCCGGAGATTCGGCAACCAAAAGGGGAATAGACCTGGCCCAGGCGCAGGGATTTAATATAAAAGTCATTCGACTCTCAGAAGGGAAGGATGCAGCCGACATTATTTCAAAAAATCCAAAAGAGTGGCAGAACTCGCTTTTAAATCAAAAATCAATCCTTGAATTTTATTTTGAATCAGCTTTTTTTGGCCGAGACTCAAAAACTCCCGAAGGAAAAAAAGAGATTGCAAAAATTCTGTTGCCGGTCATAAAACGAATCCCCAATAAGATTGAGAGAGGATACTGGATTCAAAAATTAGCTAAAGAATTGGGAGCCAAAGAAGAAAATATAGAGGAAGAATTAAAAAAAGTTAAATTGGAAGGATATTCTGAAGTTTATGGCTTGGAAAAGGAGGAACTAGAAAATTTACCGCCAAAATCAAGGAGAGAATTGCTGGAAGAGAGGTTGGGTACTTTGGTTATTAAATTTCCTAAAATTGGAGCAGATGCCATTGATTTTGAAATAATAGATTTAATCGGGATCCCAGAAATTAAAATTGTTTTACAAGAGGTAAAAAATAATCCCAATGTTGATTTTGGCAAAACAAGTATCAAAGCAACAGATGTTTTTAATACGCTCTGCCTGAGGGCAGAAATTGAAGAAATTGAAGAGAAAGAAATTTTACCCGAAATTCAATGCTGTTTGAGAGAAATTCGTTCAATAGAAATTAAAAATAAATTAGACCATATTTCAAAAGAGATAAAAAAAGCCGAAGAAGAAAAAGATTCAAAAAAAATTGAAAAATTAAGCCAGGAATTTAATCAATTGGCAAAAAGTATTAATGTTATATGAAAAAGAAAAAAATCAAAAAAAGAAAACGGCCTATCCGCAGACCAAAAAAGAGAAAAATCAGACCGTTAAAACGTCATCGTCGTTTAAAAAGGAAAGTTAGGATTCGTCGGGGTAGGCCTCGAAAGAAAACCAAAGCTCTACCGCTGGGCAGGCCAAGAAAAGTTTTTACTTCCGAGAAACTTCAGCAACTGATTGAAAAGGGAAAAAAACGGGGCTTTGTTACCTTTGCTGAAATTTTGTTTTTTTTCCCGGAAATAGAAAAAGACATCAAGGGCCTGGAAAACCTTTATGAAAATCTGGAAAAAGAAGGAATTGAGATTAAAGAAAGCAAAGAACTTCTTGAAATTCCAAAGAGTTCTGAAGTTATTGAAAAAAAATTTTTAGAGAAGCATCGTGAAATAAGAATTGACCCGGTCCAGATGTATTTAAAGGAAATCGGCCAGATTTCCTTTGTTACGGCTGAAGAAGAAAAAGAGTTGGCAAAAAGAATTGAAAAAGGAGATGAGGTGGCAAAAAATAAATTAATGGAAGCTAATTTGAGACTGGTGGTTTCAATTGCTAAAAGATATGTTGGCAGATCTCCCAATTTAACCCTGCTTGATTTAATTCAGGAGGGGAACGTGGGGTTAAGACGGGCAGTGGAGAAATTTGACTGGAGGAGGGGTTATAAGTTTTCAACCTATGCCACCTGGTGGATAAGACAGGCCATAACGCGTGCTCTGGCTGACCAGTCCAGGACCATCAGAATACCGGTTCATATGGTTGAAACCCTTTCAAAATATAACCAGGCCAGACGCCGCCTTTTGCAGGATTTGGGACGGGAACCCTTAGCCGAAGAAATTGCGGCTGAAATGGGACTTGAAGTAGATAAGGTTCGTCATATTCAGAGGATCTCCCAGGAAACCGTTTCTTTGGAAACGCCGGTTGGCGAAGATGAAGAAGATTCAGTTTTGGCTGAATTTATTGAAGATGAAAAAACTACTCCTCCCTCTTTGGATGCGGGCCGAGCTTTACTCAAGGGAAGATTAAAAGAAATTTTGACTGATTTAACTCCCAGAGAACAGAAAATTCTATCTATGAGATTTGGTTTAGAAGATGGTATTACCCATACCCTTGAAGAAGTTGGTAAGGAATTTGGCGTTACCCGGGAAAGAATTCGTCAAATCGAAGCCAAAGCCTTAGAAAGAATTAGAGAACATCAAGCCCTGAAAAAGTTAGAAGGCTATTGATTTTTTACTTAAATTCTGTAAGAATAAAGTGTATTCCGGCGTAGCGCAACGGTAGCGCGGGTGCCTGTAAGAAATTGCAGCCTTCGTTGGAAACAACGAAGTGAACATCCTGGGATAACGGTGAAGCCCTTAGGGGTAATACCGTGGGAACTAGGTATACAACATTCTGTGTGCCTAGACCCGTAGAGACTAGATACCGGGATACCTAAACCAAGTACAAAAGAATTTATGTACTAGGAAAGGTAAAGATATAGTCCACCCCTTTTGGAAACATTAGGATTAAGTGTAAGCACTAGGTTGTAGGTTCGAATCCTACCGCCGGAGCTCGTAAATTCCGCCTATTTATTTGGGCGGTTTTTTGGTAGATGCCCGCCATTGACAAATTGATATTTTGTATTGTATAATATAAGCAGAGATAAAGGAGGTGACAATATGTCATTATGTCCAGTATGCGGGAAATGGGCCTGCGATCACACTGCGGAAGAACGGGGGCAAACTCACAAAGAGATGATGAGGCCTCTTTCAGGAGAGGAACAGAAAGCGTGGGAAAATAGTCTTGATGGCACTGGTTACAAACCAGAGAAGATAGCAGCAGCCCGAAAACATGCACACGACCCAGTTCCCAAATAAAACCCCTGACACTACCGTCAAAGAAGAACCCTTTCTTTGACATTCGTCGGGGGTTCTTCTTTTACTTAAATAGAATTACTTTCTCAAACTCAAGAGGCAGTAGAGGCGTGTCTACTGAATAACTTAAACTGACAAGCCGTCCCGCCGCTTTCTCAAGAAGGCGGTTTTTTTGATAATTGACAAATCTATCTAAAAATGTTATATTCTCTTTAGAAAAAAACAGATAAGGAGGGAACGAAAAAATGTCAGCTCTTTTTGTTTTTATAGGCCTTGCTATCTTTCTCAGCCTATCCATAGTATTGACGGTGGTATCCTATCGTGCCTTCAAGGGCTCTCTTCGTAAAAAAGAAGGGATATATTATCTGAACGCTACTTTGTTTTTCGGATTAGCAATGTTTGAAGCTATTGCTATCGAATTATTAATAGATTATCCCATTCTTGCCACTGCCTACTTTGCAGGATTTATTTTGTGTTTCTTGATGTCTGTGGTCCTTGCCTTGATTGGGGCGGATAAAGGAAACAAATCGTACAATAAAATTAGGTGATATAGGAGGTGAACCAAATGATTATAATACGTTTTGGTTATCTGGCAATAACAATCATCTCGGCGATAGTTATGGGGATTATGCTTCAGAAACGCAATGGAGTGGGAGTGTTATACATGATGATCCCGATGACTCTTGGGACGGCTCTTTCTCTTCTCTCATGGTGAAGATTGCTAGGTTCACGGGACTTCTCAAATGCTGACTTACGGGTTAGTAGACTGAGGAGTCCATTTTTTTTTGTTTAATTATCAAATTAAGCTTATTAAACAGGTTCTAACCCCAGGTAGTAGAAGCTTCGCTTCACTACGGGGCTTCGCATCGTCCAGTCGGGGGAGCCAACGTCAATAGTATTCCCTTTATTAAGTTAAATTAGTGTCAATAGATATGTGGAGAACCGCCTTCTTACATAGGTAGTTTTTTTGGTAGAATGGGGGAACAAAAGGTCGCAGTAGATACTTAATTAGCATGTAAAAACTATGTCAATTTGTGGAATTATTTTTATCGTATTAGGCATAGCCCTCCTGTTAACAGGCTTAGGGATAATTACCTGGGATGTCTTTAATATTATTGTTGCATTAGTGTTAATACTTATCGGCTTGAAATGCTTTTGCAAAAGGAAAGACGGTCATCACTGGTGTTGCGGTGAAAAGCACGAAGAAAAAGATTAATTGCTCAATTTAACTAATTTTTAAAACCAAGAAATCGCCAAAAAGGCGGTTTTTTGGTAGAATAAAGAAATGAAAAAGATTCATCTGAAAGGTTCGTGGATAATAAAGGCTCCTCGTGAAGAAGTTTATAAGATAATGAGCGATTTTGAGAATATGCCCAAATACTTTCCTGCTGTGGCTCAATCGCTTCGTATTCTTAAACGAGAGGGTAATAATCTTACAATAGAAGCTAAAGCTAAAACATTTGGCCGAGTAATTTCTGTGCAGATGGAAACTCAATTACGTCCGCCATTCGGATATGTTTCAGATAATAATAATATTGGGACTTCTGGTCATGAAGAATTTCTGATGGAAGAAGTTTCAGAAGGCACAAAAGTTAACTATACTTATGACGTTGAATTAAAAAACCCAATTTTCCGTATTTTTGGTGGATTCTTAATCGAATGGTATGCGATGCGTTTCTGGGAACATGCTGTTATAGATAAATTAAAGGAAATATTAGAGAAATAATTCCATAAAACAGGTTCTAACATCGTCCGTCCCTCGGAACCCAGATTTCAAACCTTAATTTCCCCAGGTTGACTAATTGATTTTTAGATGTTAATACTGTTTATATAAGATAG
>CAYHBF010000039.1:0-5545 GCA_964354835.1 uncultured Candidatus Saccharibacteria bacterium | reverse complement strand
AGGTCATGTTTTTAAGGGAGGTAAAAATTTAAGATCGATCTCTGATTTTTTGAAGAAATACAAAAAATCAATTTTAAATATTCATCTTCACGATGCGATTTTGAAAGGGAAAGACCATTTAGCTTTAGGCAAGGGTAATCTAGATATTAATAAATTTTTTCATATCTTGAATAAATTTAACTACACTGGATATATTTCGTTAGAAGTAATATCTAATGAAGATATACAAAAATCTTGGAAAAAAATTTATAAATTATAAATTATGAACCCTTTAGTTAATTTAGTTAAATTAGCGGTGGAAAATTTTATTAAAGAAGGAAAAATTATTGAGGTACCGGAGGATTTACCGGAGGAATTTTATAAAAGAAGAGCTGGAACATTTGTGACGATTGAAAAAGACGGCGAACTACGAGGTTGTATTGGAACTTACTTACCCACCCGGATAAATATTGCCGAAGAAGTCGTCCATAATGCCGTAGCGGCAGCCGTCGAAGATTACCGCTTTGGGCCTATTCAGAAAGAGGAACTTCCCTATCTTTCTTTTACTGTTTATATTTTAAGCTATCCTAAACCAGTAAAGGATATTAAAGAATTAAATCCAAAAAAATTTGGGGTGATTGTAAAAACAGGACCTTTTACCTACCCCAATGAAAAAGAGGTAGTGCTCGATGAAGCATTGCCTCATCTCCCGCCTCACCTCCATCTAGAAGAAGGTTCAGCTTTTGACGGTACAATTCCTTATAAAACCGGCCTTTTGCTTCCCGATTTAGAAGGGGTAGACACAATTGAGCAGCAAATTGAAATTTGCTGCCAAAAAGGCGGAATAGACTCTGAAAGAGAGAAAATTTTTATTTATAGATTTACCGTCGAGAAGTACCAATAATAAATTCCTCTACCATTCCTCTCGCCTTTTCATCGCTAAATTGAAAAGGCGGATGTTTCATTAGGTAAGCGGAAGAAGAGATTAAAGGTCCTCCGATTTTCCTATCTAAACCTAATTTTGCCAGCCTTATTGCATCAATAACAATTCCTCCACTGTTTGCTTTATCATCTACGTCCAGACGCAATTCAATAGAAAATGGTATATCGGCAAACATTTTTCCTTCTAATCTTATGAAAGCCAATTTTTTATTACCCAAAAATGGAATAAAATCACTCGGACCAATATAGATATTATCGGCATCAATTTTTTCGCCCAACTGACTTGTGACTGCCTCGGTTTTGCTAATTTTTTTACTTTCCAATCTTTTTTGCTCTTTCATGTTTAAAAAATCCGTATTTCCGCCAACATTAATTTGATAAGTTTTTTCAATTTTTGTTCCCCTATCAGTACAAAGTTTTGTTAAAACTCGATGAACGATTGTCGCTCCAACTTGGCTTTTAATGTCATCACCAATAATTGGAATTTTTTCTTTTTCGAACTTCTTCGCCCATTTTTTTTCTGAGGCGATAAAAGCTGGAATACAATTGATAAAGGCACACTTTGTTTTCAAAGCTATGTTGGCCCAAAATTCGGTAGCTTTTTGGCTGCCGACCGGCAAATAATTCACCAGAATTTCTGTTTCCGTTTTTTTAATTTCTTTTTCAATTTCCTTTGCTAATTTTTCAATCGGTTTTTGGTTTTTTATAGGTTTAATTTTGTTTATCACGTATATCCCGATTCCGTCTAAAATAGGCGCTTCTCTGACAATCGTTTTTATTTTTGGGAGTTTTACCCAGTTGACCATATTTGGGCTGGCATAGACTGCTCTTTCCAAACTATCCCCTATCTTATTTTTACCGACGTCAAAAGCCGAACTAAATTCAATGTCATCAAAATTATAATTCCCTATTTTTTGATGCATTAAACCAATTATTTTCTGGCCTTTATTTTTTTTGTAATATTCGACTCCCTGGATTAAACCTGCAAAACAATTACCGACTCCGATTATCCCCACTTTAATTTTTTTAGCCATAGTGTAAAATAAAATATTGAGATTATTTTATTATTTTTAACCTTTATTACTATTTTACGGCTGTAAAATACTCTGTCAAGCGGGTAACTATTATGCCCGGTAGTGAAAATTCGACCACTACCGAAGTAGTAATAATAAACAAAGTTTAGTCGAATTTCTACTACCGGGCATGCTTCCAATTGAACGTCTTCAAAGGTCTAATACTAAGGAAAATTTGTGGATTTATATTCTTTCTCTGTTAAAGAAAAGAAGTATCTATGGTTGGGAAATTCCCGCTCTTATTAAACAAGAGTTTAACTTTAAACCGGGAAGAATAACCCCTTATCGGGTTCTTTATCGGTTAGAAAATCAAGGTTTAGTTAAAAGTAAAACAGATGAAAGAAGAAGGATTTACCAAATTACCGAAAAGGGAAAAAAAGAATTGGAAGTGGCAAAAGATTTTTACAAAGAAATTTTTAAAAAATTAAATTAATGGTTAATAAAAAAATTGCTAAAATCTTATACGAGATAGCCGAATTATTATCTCTAAAGGGGGTATCATATAAACCCGCTGCTTACAGAAAAGCGGCTGGTAATTTAGAAAATCTGCAAGCAAACGTTACTGAGATTTATCAAAAAAATGGGATTAGAGGTTTAGAACAAATCCCGGGTGTCGGCAAGAGCATTGCCGGAAAAATTGAAGAATACATAAAAAAAGAAAAAATTAAATATTACGAGGAACTTAGAGAAGAGACAGCCATACGACAAATCATTACTCATTATTTTGAGACTAAGGGAGTAAGCTTGGAAGAGCTAAAGAGAAATGCTAAAAAAAGAAAAATAGTTTATTCCCGATATACCAAGCCGGCAAAACAGCTTTTGGAATTAGCCGGGTCGGTAAAAAGAGCAAAAGTTGCCATTGATAAGGTAGCCGAATGGGCGAAGTCCCGAGATTTAGATTATGCCATTGAAACTGTTTTTAAAAAATGGTTAGAATTAGATAGATTAAAGCCAAAAGAGATTGTCAAAAAACCTTACTATTGGGGAAATCCGATGGTCTGGTCAGAAACTCATAAAAAATGGTATGTTATTGACGAAGCCGGCAACTGGTTGGAATTTGCCGGAAAAGAATCGGAAATCGATTGGCGAATTATAAAATAATATGGAATTAAAAATTGTTTTTATGGGAACCCCGGAATTCGGGGCAACTATTTTGGAAGGGCTTATCAAAGCGAATTTTAAGCCATTTTTAGTTGTAACTGCTCCGGATAAGCCGGCAGGACGAAAACAAATTCTTACCCCGCCACCGGTTAAATTGATTGCTCAAACATCTAATATTCCCCTTGAACAGCCAGAGTCAATCTTAAATCTTAAATCTCAAATCTCAAATTTAAAACCCGATTTAATTATTGTTGCCGCCTATGGACAAATTTTTCCCCAAGAAATTTTAGATATCCCAAAGAGAGGTTCTTTGAATGTTCACCCGTCATTACTTCCGAAATATCGTGGGTCTTCTCCAATTCAAAATTCTATTTTAAATGGCAATAAGGAAACCGGAGTGAGCGTTATTTTAATGGACGCCAGATTGGACTGCGGTCCGATTCTATCTCAAAGAAAAACAGAAATTGGAGTAAATGAAACCGCCAAACAGCTTCACGACAGATTAGCGATTATGGGAATTGATCTTTTAATTGATACTATTCCTGATTGGATAAGGGGGCAAATTAAAATTCAACCCCAAAAGGAAACGACGGCTACCTATACCAAGACTTTAAAAAGAGAGGATGGAAAAATTGATTGGGGAAAATCGGCTGAGGAAATTGAAAAACAGATTAGAGCTTTTGATTATTGGCCGGGCAATTTTACATTATGGCAAATACTTAAGGGAACATTATTAAGAGTTAAGATTTTGAAAACAAGAGTTTTCAGGTCTTTCGATGGAAAAAAATACCCGATTGGTAAAATTTTAGTTGTCCCTCAAAATGAAATCGGAGTTCAGTGTGAAAAAGATTTTTTAATTCTCGAAGAATTACAATTAGAAGGCAAAAGACCCATGGCTTCTGAAGAATTTTTAAGAGGCCATCCCGATTTTATCGGAACAATACTGAAATAATTTTAAAATATGCTATCCTATTTTGATTTAAGAAAAGGCGTAAAATTTATTTTAGACGGCGAACCATACGAAGTTTTGGAATTTCAGCAGATCTACAAAGCCCAGGATATGGTGGTAGCCAGAACAAAAATCCGGAATTTGATTAGCGGGAAAGTTCTTGAAAAAACCTTTCATCAGGGAGATAATTTTGAAGAAGCAGAACTTGAAAAAATTGAGGTAAAATTTCTCTATACTCACCGAGAGGAATTTTGGTTTTCGGAATTAAAAAATCCGTCAAAAAGATTTGATTTGACCGTAGAACAAATTGGAGATGGAATGAAATTTTTAAAGCCAAATCAAATCCTAACCGGAGTTAAGTTTCAAGACAAATTCATCAATATTCTTTTACCAATAAAGGTTCAATTGAAAGTTGTTGAGGCTCCTCCCGGAGTAAAAGGAGAAAGGGCTCAGGCCGGGACAAAACAGGCAACATTGGAATCGGGTGCCATTGTTAACGTTCCCCTGTTCATTGAGACCGGTGAGATTGTTGAAATAAATACCGAAACCGGCGAATACGTCAGGAGGGTTGAGTAAATGAGTGAATTTTTATTCTCCGATTATTTTGATTATTATTTCTCTGTCAAAATTCTACTATGGGGTTGACAAAAATGAAAAAATCAGTTTAAATTAAGTTAGCAAATTGCACTTTCCCAATCTGGTTTACCAAAGAATCTTTAAGAAAATATAAAAAGGGGGTATAATGTTCCGCGGAAATTTCAGATGCATAATCGACAGAGGCGAACTAATTGTGCCTATTTTCGGGTGGGGCAGGAAAAAAGTTATAATTGGCATGTGGCCAGAGGGTTGCCTTTTTCTCTTTTCGAAAACAGAATGGAAGAGAGTAGAAAGGATGAGGTTGTCTCCATTAGAAGCCGCGAATCGAGAAGAAATTAGGACAATATTTTCCCAGGTGACTGAAGCAGAAATTGATGAGTTGATAATTGAAATCCCGGGAGATTTAAGAAAACAAGCCGGACTTGAAAGAGAGGTGATAATAGTTGGATGTGGTCGATATATAGAGATTTGGGACAAGAAAAGGTGGGAGATTGAATGCGAAATAATTGCAACAGTAATGAAAACTCTCTGTGACGAAGCGGCAATTGACGTTCCTCTTGATATATCTCTTAATTAGTGAAAGTTTCTTTGGGGTAATTTTGAGACAAACCCTCGATGACTCTACTTAAAGCAAACAGCCGAGGGTTTTTTATTTTTATCAATAAAAAACCGCCCGACGCAAAAATGTGTAGGGCGATTTTTGATTTTAATATAAACTCAGGGTTTAGTTTAAATTTTCCCTCTTTTCATCAGTATAATTTTTATCACTTTAGATAATCTTGCAAAAAGGAAAATTACAGCAACTTCTAAAGGTATGACAGAAACTTCCGAAATACAAACCAACGGTTTAACCTCCAACCACACCATGTACTAACCCATCGTTAAAAAATTAATAACATTTAAT
>CAYHBF010000038.1:0-4262 GCA_964354835.1 uncultured Candidatus Saccharibacteria bacterium | reverse complement strand
GGAATGGGGCATTCGGCGGCTGAAACCCATTCAAACTGCTCTTTTGCCCAGAGAAAAAGCGCTTTGGAGGGTTTTAGGACCGGGAGATACCGCGTGCTCGTGGCAACCGACGTTATGGCGCGGGGGATTGACGTAGCCGGTATTGAATTGGTTATAAATTACGACTTGCCTTCGCAGGCGGAAGATTATGTCCACCGAATCGGCAGGACCGCAAGAGCCGGTATGGAAGGCCATGCTATTTCTTTCGTGACGCCGTCGGAGCAAGGAGAAATTCGTGCAATTGAATGGCTAATCAGAAAAAAGCTGAACGTGTCCACGCTTCCCGAATTTCCGACCATGCAATTTACAAAACCCCGAGTGGTCTTTTCCAGCGAAAAATACCGGAGGCGGAGGCTGGGCGGAAAAAAATAAATGAGGGTTGATTATTTTTTCCCTATATGCTACAATAAAAACGTAAGGAGATCCTTACAATTTTGACCGTTATTCCGGGTTTACGGAACGGATATCTCTTCGAGGTAGTCCGACTAATATATCCGCCAGATGGCGGAAAAGGTGGTTGGGAGATTTCACTTTTTAAAAGTACAATTCTAAGTGAAAATCCCAGCCACTTTTTTTTAGCTCAAAAATTAATTTGTTGGCCCTCCTTCGCGTAAAGCTACGGAAGGACAAAGTCCTCCTTCGTCCCGCTTTAACGGGACTACGGAAGGACAAGGTAAAATAAACTATGCTTATTGATGACGTAAAAATAAGTGTGACGGCGGGGAAAGGGGGAAAGGGAACGGTAGCATTTAATAAAACCAAGATGAGTTTTGGGCCTACGGGCGGCAGCGGAGGAAAGGGCGGCAGTGTTTTTGTCGAAGGGATTTCCGATTTAAGCGCGCTGAATAAATTTCGTTTTAAAAAAGAATTCAATGCTGAAAACGGAAAGGATGGCCTGCCGCGGCTTCACGACGGCCACGACGGAAGAGATTTAATTTTATCCGTTCCTCTCGGAACCGTGGTGCATAAATTAAATGCAGGAGAAGATGTAGAGGTAACTAAAATAGGTCAGCGGGAGTTTGTCGCCCGGGGCGGACGCGGCGGAAAGGGAAATTATCTTTTCCGATCATCCACCAATACCACTCCGAAAGAGTTTGAAGAAGGGGAAATTGGCGAATCGTTTAATCTGCGCTTGGAATTGAAACTGATTGCGGATGTCGGATTTGTGGGGTTGCCCAACGTCGGCAAGTCGAGCTTGCTTAACGAGCTGACAAACGCCAAAAGCAAGGTGGCCAATTACCCTTTTACGACGCTGGAGCCGAATTTGGGGGTTTATTACGATTTGATACTTGCCGATATCCCCGGACTTATCGAGGGGGCTTCCAAGGGCAAGGGCCTTGGCATTAAATTTTTAAGGCACGTGGAGCGCACGAAAATACTGTTTCATTTTATTGTCGCCGATTCCGCAGATCCGGTTTTGGATTATAAAACGGTGAGAGGCGAATTGGAGGCATACAATAAACTGCTTTTGGAAAAACCGGAATATCTTTTTGTAAGCAAAAGCGATACGGTTTCGCAAGATGATGTTGCCGAGATAATCGATAAACTTGAAAAATTAAATCAAAACGTAATTCCCATTTCCATATATGACCGGAAAAGCGTTGAGCGCGTCAGGAAAATACTTAATGATTTGATTTCAGAGAAAACGGAAAAATAATCGCCTTCAGGGCGATTTTTTGATCCTCCTTCGTCTTGTAGGCTTCGGACGGACACGGTAGGATAAAATATATGGAGTGTCAAAAAGAAGAGAATTTAAAAGATTGTCCCTGTACTTATCCTGATTGCCCGAGAAAGGGGATGTGTTGTGAGTGTATCAGGCACCATCGGGAAAAGGGGGAGCTGCCGGCTTGTTATTTTTCAAGAGAAGCTGAAAAAACCTTTGATCGTTCTATTAAAAAATTTATTGAGGATCAAAAATAATAAAAATATATGAAAAATAATCAAGACAAAATAAACAAGATGTTAGAGCATCTGGAATCAGAGGCGGACAAGAAGTTTTTGCCTATTGTCGGGCCGGAAAAAGGGAAAATTATAATAGAAATAATTAATAAGATTAATCCAAAATATATACTGGAAATAGGAACCCTTTTCGGCTACTCGGCGATTTTAATATGTAAGGAGCTCGGAGAAGACGCCAAATTGATAACTATTGAGTTTGATCCTGAGGCGGCGGAAATAGCCAAAGAAAATATGGAAAAAGCGGGGGTTACGGCAAACGTCGAGATTGCCGTGGGAGATGCCCTGAAGATTTTACCAGGTTTAAAATACAAGTTTGATTTAGTTTTTTTAGATGCTGCCAAAAAAGAAAATATTGAATATCTTCAGCTTTTTGAAAATAAATTACACGAAGGGAGTGTTTTAATAGCAGATGACGCCGGTATAATGCCTGAACAGATGGAAGATTATTTGAATTATGTAAGATTTTCAGGAAAATACGAAAGCAAGTATGTACCTGTGGGTGATAACGGCCTGGAGATAAGTACAAAATTATAGTATTAATATTACGGACATTAAAAATATTATTATAGCGATGAAGTTTGCCCCTTTGGAGGGCTTCTCTTCATCTTTTTTCCAAAATCCAGATTTGATTATTAATTTCAGAATATACGTGTTAAAATGGAAAATAGTGTGAATTCAAAAGGTCGAATAAATTTTTTTGAAAATAAAAAAATGAATAAAAATACTATAATAATTGTTTTGGTTATATTATTGATTGTTTTAGCCGGATTTGCTTATTATTTGTATTCAGGCGTGACAAAATGCAAAGCAATGGCAACAGACTTGGGAACACAATTGCAAACCTGTGGGGCTGGGATTACAACCTATCAAAATACATTAACCGCTCTTATGCAAATACCAGCCTGCGCAGCTTATCTTCCAGCACAGTAATTGAAAAATTTCTGTTAAAGAACAAAAAATCGCCCTATACGCTAAAGCGTCGGGCGGTTTTTTGTCCTCCTTCGCTCTTGTGAGCTTCGGACGGACAAGGCAGACAAGAATGAATTGATTGCAATAGGGTTTATTTATGCTAAAATGTATAATTGTCGAAAAGGTCATAAAAATTTTATATTAAATAAATTAAATTTATGGAAAAAATTGGTACTTCAACTAAGTTCAGTACCAATCCTGAGCGTGTCGAACGGATTGGTATTGTTACTGACGAGGCTGCCGATTTGCCCCGAGAAATAATTGAAAAATACAAAATAGCAATTGTCCCGGTTAAATTGGATTGGCCGGAATTGGAAAGTCTGCCCGGCGAAAATACTTTTCAGAAAATGAGAGAATTAGAGAAAGGCGGAATCAAGAGTTTTGGCAAAACTTCACAACCATCGCCAAAAGATTTCTTAGATAAATATAATTACCAGCTCGAAAGATTTGATAAAATTATTTGCGTTACCATCACCTCTAAGCTTTCCGGAACTTACAATTCGGCAATTCAGGCAAAAACCTTCTTAACGCCAGAAGACCAAGAAAGAGTTTTTATTATCGATTCTTTAAGCGCCAGCTGCGGCCAGGCCCTTATTGTTTTAAAAGCGATTGATTTAATTGAAAACAACAGGGAGACAGAAAAAATTATCGAAGAATTAGAAAAATTTGTCCCTCAAGTTCTTCTTTTTCTCATGCTTGAGAGCCCTAAGTGGTTAGAAAATTCGGGCAGAATATCTCATTTGGTAGCTGGCTTACTGAGAAGAATGGCTCAGGCCGGAATCCGTCCTTTATTAGCTTTTAAAAAAGGATCACTGGTGCCAGCCGGTTTAAAAGCTGATGCGAAAGACATACCAACTGTTCTTTTTAAGCAATTTGAAGCAAAAACCAGAGAGCTAAGAAAAGAAGGCAAAAGATTAAGAGCAGTTGTTACTCATGGAGATGACCCTAAAGGAGCTCAAAGATTAAAAGAAATGATTGATACTTCGACTAGCTCAGCATCAACCCTGAGTGATAATCGAAGGGTTGAAAATGAATTCAAAAATACGGAAGTAGCTTTTTTGAATATTATTAACAATATTGTTGGTGCCGTGACCGGACCCAATACTTTAGTTCTCGCCTGGTGCGAGATTTAAAAATAATATTGAGAAAATAAAATTAACGGGGTATGAAATTTTCTGAATATACGACCAAAAATATTGAAGATATTTTTGAGATTTTAAAGACTTCAGAAAATGGACTTCCGGAAAAAGAGGCGGAAAATCGACTAAAAACTTATGGATTTAATGAAATAAAAG
>CAYHBF010000037.1:0-1964 GCA_964354835.1 uncultured Candidatus Saccharibacteria bacterium | reverse complement strand
CACTGGCCGGCAAAAGACGGCAGAAATATAGACCAGCTTAAATGGATGATTGAAACTTTGCGGAAGGATAAAAGCGCTCATAATGCGCTGGTGAGCGTTTGGAACCCAGAATACCTTTATGAAATGGCAAAACCTGAAGATGCTTGTCGTTTTCCGGTTTGTCATAATATGTTTCAAGTAAATCAGAACAATGGAAGGCTTTCTCTCCAACTTTATCAAAGAACTTGCGATGTTTTTTTGGGGGTTCCGTTTAATATAGCCAGTTATGCTTTATTAACTCTTATACTGGCGCAGATAACCGGAAACAAACCAGGGGAGTTTATACATACCTTCGGCGATATTCATTATTACGAGAACCATTTAGAGGCTTTAAAAGAACAAATAAAAAGGGAGCCCAGGACATTTCCTACCGTGAAATTGGATCCAAACGTAAGAGAAATTGACGATTTTAAACCCGAGAGCGTGGAGCTTATAGGTTATGATCCGCATCCTCCTATTAAGGCCGAACTTACTCCTGTGGGTGGATTGGTTACAAAAGATTGGAAAGATTTTGTGCAAAAAAAACAAAAATAATTAAAAAAATTATCATATGATTTCAATGATTTGCGCCGTTGGAAAAGACAGAGAGATCGGCTATAAGAATAAACTGCTTTGGACATTGCCCGGCGACTTAAAACACTTTAAAGATGTAACGATGGGACACACTGTCATTGTGGGGCAGAAGACATTTGAATCTATTGGAATGGTGCTTCCCGGCAGAAAAAATATAATACTTTCATTGGATCAAAATTATAGAGTTGCAGATTGCGAAATCTCCAATACTCTGGAAGAAGTCGCGAATAGATATAAAGATTCCGAAGACGAGGTTTTCATAATCGGGGGAGCAAGCATTTATAAACAATTCATTCAATTTTCCAAAAAATTATATTTGACTTTAGTGGAAGATTCTCCGGAAGCTGACGCCTTTTTTCCCGATTATTCGGAATTTAAAAATAAGATTTCTGAAAGCGGGGAATACGAGGAAAATGGGATTGAATATAAGTTTGTAGAATTGACAAAGTAAAACTATGTTTCTTGGAGCAGAACAATTATTGCAGTTGGTAAAAGAAAAAAAGCTTGTAGAAGGACTTTGCGATAGGGAATTGACGGCGCCTGAAGGCGCCGGCTTTGATATCAGAATCGGCGAGTTGTATAAAATAAAAGGGGAGGGTTTTCTTGGCGTTGATGAAAGAAAAACGCCGGAAATGGAGCTTGTTGCCAGATATCAAGATGGTAAAAAAGAAAAAGTAACATTGGACCCTCAAGTTTATTATTTAATGAAGACTGTAGAACGGGTAAATATGCCAGAGGATATTTTGGCAATTTCAACTCCCAGGTCAACTCTTTTCAGGTCGGGAGTTTATATTTTCGGCGGTCAGGTGCCGCCGGGATACTGCGGAGAATTATCTATGGGAATATATAATTTCAGACAAGAACCCTTTATTCTGGAGATGGGGGCCAGAGTTTTACATATTATGTTTTCACAGGTTTCAGGAAAATCAAATCTCTATCGCGGCCAATGGCAAGGCGGAAGGGTAACCACAAAGAAAAAAGAAAAGCAAATATGAATATCGCAAAAATCATTGACCAGACCTATCTTAAAAAAGGGGTAAGCGAAGAAGAAATAAGAAAAGTTGCCAGAGAAACTAAAGAATACGGTTTCCGCGGTTTTTGCGTTTTTCCAGAACATACAAAAACAGCCAAAGAAATATTAAAAAACAGCGGTGTTAAAGTTACCACTTTAATTGACGAGCCGACCGGTGCCAGTCCTCATGAAAAAAGAATAAAAATGGCACAGGAAGCGAAAGAAAATGGTTCTGACGAGATTGATGTGGTAATGAAAATAGATGACTTTAAAAACGGGAAATATGAAGAAGTTTTAAATGATTTAAAAGAAATTTGCAGAATTCTGCCGACAAAAGTGA
>CAYHBF010000036.1:0-3578 GCA_964354835.1 uncultured Candidatus Saccharibacteria bacterium | reverse complement strand
ATTTGACGCCGGTGAAGGTGGCGGTGGTCATGCCTGTTGCTGCTTGGGTCAAGAGCAGAATAAACGAATTCCCTGCCGTGGGGGAGGTTGGCATTGCGAACGTACAAGGCGTTGAGGCCGTCAGCGTAGCAGTGACAACCGTGCCGGCCGTAATGACGATTGTTGCCGTGCCTGTAACCGTTCCAAGCGCAGCTACTGACTCAACATATCCAGAGATCGTAGGGGTTAGGATTGTTGGAGACGTACTCAAAACAACCGCCACAGTCCCCGTGCTTGAGGCAACCCCTGTCCCGCCACTGGCCACAGGCAATGCAGTGGTCAAGCTCAAGCTAGCAGCACTCACCGCCCGCCCAGCAGTCAGGTTGGCTACCGATACTTGCTTGGTGGTCGTGCTCTGGACGATGGGCAGAACCTCCGTGCCCGCTAGGGGCGTGGTACTTGCCGGGAGGGCACTGATTTTTGAGTCAGCCATTACGTTTTGCTCCTTGGAAAAACATTAGTTGAGGATGATCCAGTCGGCAGAAGATGCCTGCCCGGCAGCCATGTACCATTTGCCGGTGCCGGACACATAGGCCCTGGCGCCAAGGAATGGCGGCGCATAGGTGACGTTGTTTGCGACCCATGCACGACGCCCAGCACTGTCCGAAAGCGATGCTTGCGACACAGACCCCCGCGTAATGTTCAGGCCTCCAATATAACAGACCTCTCCAGTGGCGGTAAACAGGCCCGTTGTGGTGTTGTAGATCGCAATGTACAGGCCCCAAGTGGTCCCTGGGGTGATGTTGAACGAGGTGGTGATAGTGTGCCAGGCCGAGTCCGCAGCCACTTCGCCAAGCAGCGCGGTGCTTCCGCCAAGATCGCTGTATATGCGCACCGTCCTGTTGGCGGTGGTGGGCATATAGAGTGCCGCCAGGATCGAGAGCGTCTCGGTAGCGAGCCAAGGTTGGTTGGCCGGCGTTGCGCGCAGTGAGTTGGCAAGCACCGCGCTGTTCTGCGTGTATTTGATGCTGGTGGCGGTCAGGTTGAACGGCCAGACAATAGACGCCTCTGCGACTGCCGTGGAGGTTCCAGCCACCGCAAACTGGTCCGGTGGTCCGCTTGCCTGGCCGTTGGTGGTCCAAAGGTCAACCAGCGAGTTGGTGAAGATGCTGTCAAGCGTCGGGGATGGGTTGCCCCCAAGCTGGGACCACACAACACCGTTGCTCAACTGCACCGTTGAGTCGGTGGTGCTGTAGACCAGAGCGCCAGCGGTGGTGGTTGCCGGCGGCAAGGTAGTGGAAGTGACTTGTGGCAAGCCCCAGCCGTATAGGTTGCCGTCCGGGTTGTAAAGGTCTGGTGTTGAGCCGCTGGTGCCGCCCGTATAGGTGTTGCCGAGGCCAAGCGTGGCAACCGGGACGCCAGCGCCAGCGTTGAGTCCGATATGAGAGTACGTTCCTCTGAATATGTCATTCATCTCAACAACGTTGAATGAGCACGTAGCACCCTCCATCAGGATCGAATACGCTGGCGAGTACCCAATAACAAGCGCCGTTCCAACCAGTGAGGTTGTTGCCGCTGCGGACATTGTGAATGAACTAGCGCCCACCACAGTGATTGTGGTGCCAGTTGGAATACCAGAACCTTGGACCGTGCATCCAACATAGACGTTGGACATTGAACTAACCGCAGTAACCGATGTAGTGCTATTGGTGGTGCCGGTAACATTGGTTACAAAACCACCCCCGGCCTGTATGGTGTTGCCGCGTATCTCAGTATAGGTACAGTTGGATAGGTAAATTTGCGCAGCATAGTACGCTGTAGTGCTAGCACCATACGGAATATAATAATAAAAAGGATACTCGCACTGGTTGTTTTCAATGCGCAACTGCGAAGCATTAATTGCAACGATTGCGCCGCCAGAGGTGGTAATGCTATTGCTTCGGAACACAACTTGTCGAGCATCTATGCCAATGCTTGTATAAAGAATTCCGGGACGCCCACCACTGTGATTTGTTTGTACCGTTCCGCCATCAGTAATTGTATTTTCTTCAATGTTTACAGAATCCCCAACCTTTATGAGATTCATGCCATTTGTAAACCAACATCTGCGAATGCTAAATGTAAAGAATCCGTTTGCATTGCTGACGCTATTGTCAAAAACAAGGCCAAAACTTCCAAAGTCAGCAATGTAGATGCGCTCTATAACGAAGTTTGACATTAAACCTGTTATTGCGGCCGTTCTGCACACAAATCCAGAGGTACCGGTTCCGGGAGTTACCGGCTCAACACCAAAATCATGAAAATAGCTGAACCTGTTGCTTAATCCCGCCAATACAGTAACAATTATTGCCTCATTAGCGGTGGATATAATTGTGCTTGTTTGCGCACTATCACCGTATAAATGCAAACGTGCAGTAATGTTAATGGATGACGTTGTTTTATACGTTCCGGTAGGAATATACAAACTAGCGCCAGATAATTGGCAAGCGTCAACTGCATACTGAATTGCTATGGTATCGTCATTTGATCCATCGCCAACCGCCCCAAAGTCTTTAACGCTTACGCTTTGGCGCAGCTTGGCCTGTACGGTAGTTGGAACTGCCCCAATACCCGCCGGGTCATAAATAACCTGAGACGCATTAATATCCGCTTCGCCGGATAAAGAAGAACTATAGACGGCGCTGCCTCTACTGTTCTGCACCAAGATGCTATATTGCGACCCGACATACACTAGGGCCGGAGTGCCAGAGTTGACAACGTACCCGCCGGATGTGCGCAGTGGCTGCGCCGCTGGCAGCGTTAGCGCAGCATCCCAGTAGACAACAATCGGGTTGGTCTGCGGAGCCAGATTGGCCGTCCCGATCCAGATGTAGCCATTGTCTAGCGGCTGGCCATCGGAATCGCTGAAGACTGGGAACGGCGGCTGGATTGAGAGTGCGGTCATTTATTGGCTTTCCTTACGGGTTCACAATAGGCAGTGCATTGAGCGCATCATTGATTTTTGCCTTGGTCTGCCCGGCTTTTTTCATCTTGATGATCTGCACTAGGCCTGTTGCTATTGGCGCCGGCACGCCGAGAAACATTTCAGCAAGAGCCGACTCGCCCATTGCTGCCAGGATGGTGCCCGCAGTGCCGGATGAGTTGATTAGCGTCCCAGGCGGAACCGTGTTGACATAGCGTACCACATCGTTTAGGTCTCGGACAACCGGGGCTTGCTTTTTGCCCAGCACAATGTCAAGCCTGCCATTTGCGTCAAGCTTCCTGACCGCCTGGTGCAACTTTGCCGGGGACACGATAGGCATGTCATTGGAGCCCATGCCCATGTTCTTGGTGGCCTCGTCTTTCAAGTATTTGATGGCCGCGCCTTGAAGCTCGCTCCACGCCTGGGCGCCGTTGGCCCTGATCTCTGCGGCGTTCGGAGCGTTGCGCCCGCCAGTCAAGAGAGTGCGCTTTAGCCTGGTAATGTCTGCTGGCGAGCCGTTGATGATCGAGGTCTGAAAAATCCTATCCGTTGCCACCAGCGGGTCGGCCATGCCGGCCCTGTTGAGCAAGAGCCGGCCAATGATTGCGCGATCTTCGTATTTCTCGGATTGATTTCG
>CAYHBF010000035.1:0-1978 GCA_964354835.1 uncultured Candidatus Saccharibacteria bacterium | reverse complement strand
GAGTTTGGTCAGTCCGGGAGACGACGTTTCGCAGGGTCAGATTATTGCTTTAGTGGGAGGAGAACCCAAAACTCCCGGCGCTGGTAGGTCTACCGGTTGTCACCTTCATTTCGGAGTTCAGGGAGCTAAGAATCCTTTAGCAAGATAACAGTAAATAGCAGAATTATTAGAAAAAAAACCGCTTTTAACGGTTTTTTTAATTAATCTTCTCTTACCCGATACATTAAAGCTTCCGAGAGATGGTCGTATAAAATATTTTCTGAGCCTTCCAGGTCGGCAATTGTTCTGGCTACTTTTAAGACCCTGTGATAACCTCGGGCAGAAAGTTTTCCAGAGTTAACAAATTTCCTTAGAATATCCTGGGATTTTAAATCAATTTGGCAATATTTTTTAATTTGAGGAATTTCCATTTCGGAATTGGTTAACCGAGCACATAACTCGTTATGTGATTCGGCATATCTTTCTCGCTGAATGTTTCTCGCCATTTCAACTCTTTTTCTCACATTTAAACTGCAATTTTCCTCATCAATAGCAACTAGCTTTTCATACTTTAACTGGGGAACGTTAATAAAGAGGTCAATTCTGTCCATTAAGGGGCCGGAAAGTTTTCTTCGATACATTTGAATTTGAGAATTGGTACAACTGCATTTCTTTTCCGGATTTCCATAGTTTCCGCAAGGACAGGGGTTAGAGGAAGATATTAGCATAAAGTGAGCCGGAAAAGTCATCGAATGTCTCGACCTTAAAACAGTAATTTGACCTTCTTCGATTGGCTGACGCAGGGATTCTAAAACGTCCCGATGGAACTCTGGAAATTCGTCTAAAAATAAAACTCCCCTGTGGGCGAGAGTAATTTCTCCTGGCCGGGGAGGATTTCCCCCGCCAATTAAAGCCACCTCAGATGAGGTGTGATGAGGGGAACGAAATGGCCTAAGACCAATGATGGGTTTTTCTTTTGGCAAAAGTCCGGCTATGCTATAGATTTTTGTTACTTCCAGAGACTCCTCAAAGGAAAGAAGGGGTAAAACGGAAGGAATGGCTTTGGCTAAGAGAGTTTTTCCAGCTCCCGGCGGTCCTACCATTAATAAATTATGGCCGCCGGCAGCAGCAATCTCTAAAGCTCTTTTTGAGGATTCCTGACCTTTAATATAGCCCAAATCGACCGAATAATTTGGGGAGGTTTTAAGAAAGTCTTCAACGTTTGTTTCGTGAGGTAAAATTTCTCTTTTACCCTCTAAGTAATCAATAGTTTCTTTTAGATTTTCAACTCCTATTGCTTTTATTCCCTTAATTAAGCCGGCTTCGGCCGCATTTTCTTTTGGTAAAACAATTTCCTTAAATCCTCTTTCTTCACAAGAGGTGGCAAAAGACAAAACCCCTTTTATTGGCCTTAACCTTCCGTCTAAAGCCAATTCGCCTAAAAAAATTTTATTTAAAGGGTCAAATTTAATTTTCCCGGCTGCTAAAAGATAACCTAAAGCAATGGGAAGGTCATAAATTGAACCCTCCTTTTTTAAATCAGCCGGAGCCAGAGAGACTAAAACTCGAACTGGTTGATGATGGGGAGATTGAAAACCCGAACTTTCAATTGCTGCTCCGACTCTTTCCTGGGATTCCTCGACCGCTTTATCGGGAAGTCCCACAATTTCAAAATGCCTCAATCCATATGAGGCATCTACTTCCACTTCTACAATTTGAGCATCTAAGCCTAAAAGAGCAGCTGAAAAAACCTTAGAAGGCATGGTTATTTCTTACATTTTAAGCAAAATCGAGCTTCGGGAGAAGCCTTGAGTCTGGCAATCGGAATTTCCTTTCCGCATTTTTCACAAATTCCGTATTTGCCAATTCCGATTTTTTTAAAAGCCGAATCGATGTTTTTTAGACGAAGCTCTAATGCGTGTTCAATCGGCAAAAGGTTGCTGTATTCTTCAACTTCGTCAGCCGCTTTTTCCAAAGCCGCACTGCCTGCTTCCCCGCT
>CAYHBF010000034.1:0-12220 GCA_964354835.1 uncultured Candidatus Saccharibacteria bacterium | reverse complement strand
CAGTGAGAATGTCAGAACCTCCTTCTTTGGCAACTTTTTCCATTTCTTTTGCTAAAGGAAAAAGCTTTTTTTCTAAAAAATCGCGATCGAATTGTTGGGATTCAATAATATGATGTAATTTCGTCATTGGATAATCTTTTTCCAGCATTTTTTTAAAAATAACAAAAATTTAAATATTTGTAAATGGGGTCAAAAAATACTAAAATACTATTATGAAATCAGATTGGCTTAAAAGGTTATTATTTTTGATACTGGTAGCAGAAGTAGCTGTCTTTGGTTTTATTTTTTTCCAAAGAATAAAAGAAATTGATAATTTAGCCAAAGAGAAACTTTATTTAGCAGAAATTAATCCCTCACAGGTTAAAGAATCTAACTTAAAAGATTCTCAACAAACTGAAATTCCTTTAATTGAGGGTCCCATTAATCCTGAATTAGTTGGGAGTTATCTTGCCCCAGGTCAGCCTGAGTTTGTCTTTGTCTCTGGTAATTATGCCTATTTAGCCGATGGTTATGCCGGAATTCAGATTTTCGATGTTTCTCAACCCGAAAATCCTGAGTTGGTTGGCAGTTATGACACCCCGGGCTACAGCGAAGGAGTATTTGTTTCTGGAAATTTGGCTTATGTATCTGATAAAAGTGGAGGTTTTTTAATTCTTGATGTCTCTGGCCCTAAAACCCCAAAGGAGATTAGCAGATACGAGCCCATTTCAGCCGAAGGCATTTTTGTCTCAGAAAATTACGCCTTTTTAGCTTATTCCTGGTGGGGTTATAAAATCTTTGATGTTTCCAACCCTACTTTGCCACAATTTGTTTGCGAGGAAGATTTATTGGAAGAAACCGAAGGAGTTTTTGTCTCCGGGAATTCTCTCTTTTTAGCTAAAGGAGAAAAAGGAGGCTTGCAAATTTTTGATATTTCCGATATTAATCATCCCAAACTGCTCAGCACTTATAAAGCTCCGGGTTATTCCGAAAGTGTTTTCGTTCAGGGTAATTATGCTTTTTTAGCCACCGAGATTGATCTTAAAATTTTCGATATTTCCAGTTCCAGCCAGCCGCTTTTAGTCAGTAATATAAAAGTACCGGGTTCGGCTGAAAGTGTTTTTGTCTCGGGGCAATATGCTTTTTTAGCTGCCGGTAAAGCCGGTTTGCAGATTGTTGATATTTCCGACCCCAAAAAACCAAAGTTGTCAGCCAGCCTTCAAATTCCCGGTTTTGCCGAAAGAATTTTTGTTTCTGGTAATTATGCCTATCTTGCTTCCAAAGACATTGATGCTTTAACAAAGACAAATCTGGCAATCGAAAATGCCGGCCATCTTTATATTATTCAAATCTCGGAATAAAATATGAAATTTTTTCCAAATCCTGGGAAAAACTTGGTTAGGGAGATAAACGGCGTAAGATGGCTAAGAATTCCTGTAAAGACTCATTTTGTTACGGTCGAAGATAACCTGGACGATATTGTTAAAAAATATGTTTTGCCATTAGTTGAAAATTCCGATATCATTATTTTAGGCCAAAAGATTATTTCAATTTTACAAAAAAGAGTGGTTTACAAAAAAGATTTAAAAGTTGGATTTTGGGCAAAATTTCTTTCAAAATTTGCCAAAAAGACTCCTTATGGATTTTCAGTTGGAAACCCCTTAAAAATGCAAGTCGCCATTGATTCGGCGGGTTTACCAAGAATATTTTTTGCCGGAATTTTAAGCTACATCGGTAAACTTTTTGGTCTTTCCGGTATTTTTTATCGAATAGCCGGTCATCAAATAGGTCAATTAGACGGGTTTTATGGGGAGGCCTTCCCCCAATACTCGGAAATCGGAATATTTGGCCCTCTTGATTGCGATAATCTCTGTCAGAAATTGAAGGATGAATATCATTTTTCTTTTGCTGTTGCTGATGTAAATGATTTGGGCGGTAATATTTTGGGGGGAAGTCAGGATTTAAAAGGAAAAGAAAAAATAATATTAGAGATTTTAAAAGACAATCCGGCCGGCCAAGGGGCAGAGCAGACCCCGATTATAATTTTACGTAGAATTTGATGAAACTGAATTATTTTAAAGATATTTTTGATCATCAGGCAAAGAACGTTAGTTTTGCCGCCTTTATTTTAGCTGCAACTTCTTTTTTGAGCCTTATTTTAGGATTGGTGCGCGACAGACTTTTAGCTGCCAGATTTGGATTAGGTCAGGAACTTGATATCTATTATGCTGCTTTCAGAATTCCTGATTTTATTTCCACAGTTTTGATAATAGGAGCAATCGGAGCAGCGGTTATTCCAATTTTTAGTCAATGTTTGGTTCATAGCCGAGGAGAAGCTTTTAAATATCTTGCCAATCTCTTAAATTTATTTTTAATTGCCTTAATTTTAGTCTGCGGAATTTTGTTTGTTTTTGCTCCAAATTTAATATCCTTAATAGCTCCCGGATTTTCGGTTGAAAAAAGAGAACTAACTATTCTCTTGACCAGAATTATGTTTTTAAGCCCTATTTTTTTAGGGATTAGCAATATGATTTCGGCAGTGCTAAGGGTTTTTCGCCGATTTTTAATAACCTCTCTGGCCCCGATAATGTATAATCTCGGAATTATTATCGGAATTCTTGTTTTTCTCCCTAAAATTGGGCTTCCGGGCCTGTCCTGGGGGGTGGCGTTGGGTGGTTTTCTGCATCTTTTAATTCAAATACCGATTTTGATTAAAGTTGGATTTAGGCCACAAAAGATTTTCAATTTTTTTGAACCAAAATTTTTACAGACTTTAAAATTAACCATTCCGAGGTCTATTGGCTTAGCTGCCAGTCAAATTAATTTAATTGTGGTCACCGCCATTGCTTCGGGTTTAGCTACCGGAAGTATTGCTGCTTTTAATTTCGCTGATAGCCTTAGTCGTCCTCTTCTTACTCTAATCGGTGTTTCTTTTTCTACTGCTGCTTTTCCAACTTTAAGTTTAGCCTTTTCCCAAGAGAACAAAGAAAAGTTTAATAAATTATTTTTCTCAACCTTTCATAAAATTATTCTTTTTATTCTGCCCTTAAGTTTTCTTTTATTTATTTTAAGAAACTTATTGGTTGGGCTCATTTTTAAGGTAGGTAAATTCGGCTTAATTGATGTCAGATTAACTGCCGCCTGTTTGGGAATGTTTTCTTTGGGAATTTTTGCTCAGGGCCTGGTTCTCTTGATAGCCAAAGCGTTTTATTCTATTCAAAACACAATAATACCGGCTCTATCCAGCATTTTTGGAATGGTGATTAATATTATTTTTTGTTTACTCTTTGTTAAACTTTTATCATTTTCCAATCCATTTCAGCAATTTTTAATAAATCTTTTAAACCTCAATAATTTAAAAGAAGTTCAGGTTATTGGTTTGCCCTTAGCTATTTCTCTTTCAGCTATCTTTCAATTTTTTATTCTTTTTGTTCTCTTTCAAAAGAAAATTCATGGACACCGTTCATCCACCATCAAACCAAGCTAAAATTAGGAATTTTTGTATAATTAGCCACATTGACCACGGAAAATCAACCTTAGCCGATAGGTTTTTGGAATTGACAAATACTATTCCTAAAGAGAAAATGAGACCCCAATATTTAGACGCGATGGATTTAGAAAGGGAAAAAGGAATAACAATCAAAATGACTCCGGTAAGTATGGAATATGAAGGATATGTTTTAAATCTGATTGATACACCGGGCCACGTTGATTTTTCTTACGAAGTTTCAAGGTCTTTGGCAGCCGTGGAGGGAGCAATTTTGTTGGTTGATGCGACCAAAGGAGTTCAGGCTCAGACCATGGCCAATTTAGAATTGGCCAAGAAACAAAATTTAGTAATAATTCCCGCAGTTAATAAAATTGACTCGCCGCAGGCCAGAATTGAAGAGACAAAAGAGGAGTTGATCAATTTGTTGGGCATTTCTAAAAAAGATGTTTTTGCCATTTCGGCCAAAGAAGGGACTAATGTAAAAGAGCTTTTGGAGACGGTGATTGAAAAAGTTCCTTCCCCGGAGCGCAATTTCGAAAATCCTTTGAGGGCTTTAATCTTTGATTCAAAATACGATTCTTTTAAGGGAGTCATTGCTTTTGTCAGAATAGTTGAGGGAAAAATAAAGCCGGGAGATAAAATTTATCTAATTCAGGCTAAAATTGAGGGCGAAGTCAAAGAAGTGGGATATTTTAAACCAGAACTATCATCGCGAGATGAAATTTTTGGGGGGGAAATCGGTTACATTGCGACCGGAATAAAAGAGGCTGGAAAAGTAAGGGTGGGAGATACAATAACAAATCACTTAGTCACTAAGTCGCTGAATCAGCTGGTCGAGGCATTGCCGGGCTATAAAGAACCAAAGCCAATGATTTTCGCCAGTTTGTATCCCGAGAATCCCGACGATTTCGATTTGTTGAAAGAGGCCTTGGTGAAATTGAAACTCAGTGATGCTTCACTGACCTTTGAACCGGAGACGAAAGAGTCCTTGGGAAGAGGATTTTTGTGCGGATTTTTGGGTTCCCTGCATACCGAAATTACTACCGAAAGGCTTCGTCGGGAATTTGGTTTAAATTTAGTAATTTCCACCCCTAATGTTTTGTATAAGGTGATTGATAAAAAGGGTAAGGAAATTTTTATAAAATCAACGGCCGATTGGCCAAATCCGGTTGATATAAATGAAATAAAAGAACCTTGGGTCAAATTGGAAATAATTTTCCCTTCAGATTATTTAGGCAGGGTTTTAGAGATTTTAGAAGCCCTCCAGGGAAAATACATTGAGACGAAATATTTTGGCCAAGAAAGGATTATTTTAATTTATGAAGTTCCTTTAAGAGAAATACTTTTTGGTTTTTATGACAAACTTAAAGGGCAGACCCAGGGGTTTGCATCAATGAATTACGAAGTTTTGGATTACCGGGCTCGCGATTTGGTCAAACTGGAGGTTTTAGTCGCCGGGAAAAAAGAAGAAACCTTTTCCAGAATTGTTCCGAGAGAAAGGGTCTTTGAAGAGGGCCAGAAAATAGTCAGGAAATTAAAAGAAGTTTTACCTCCTCAACTTTTTTCGGTTCCTTTACAGGCGGCAGTTTCTGGAAAGATTATTGCCAGAGAAACGATCAAAGCCAGAAGAAGAGATGTTATAGCGCCTCTTTATGGCGGAGATTACACTAGAAAAAGAAAATTATTGGAAAAGCAAAAGAAAGGAAAAGAAGAATTGAGAGAAAAAGCAAAAATTCGAATTCCCCCGAAGGTATATTTAGAAATATTCCGGGGTTAACCCTGAGCTTTGCCGAAGGGTTGAAATTTACTGAAAAAAGAATTAAATTAAAAAAGAGGAGCTATCAGAAAAACAACCGTACTTAAGGCTGCTAAGGCTATTAAGATAGTCCAGATTATCCTAAAAACTTTTTTTGTTTTAGCCATTACTTCATGATAACAAAAACAAGAAAAAAAAGGAGTTATCGGTCATTATTGGCTTCAATTTTTATTGGAATTTTAACCTTGGGACTGATTGGATTTTTGGTTGTATCTAATTGGAAAATAAATCAGAGAAAGTCAGAACTTATGTCTCGAATAGAATCTTTAAAAGAAGAAATTCAAACTTTGGAGGGGAAAAAAGCAGAATTGCTGGCCGGAATTACTATGAGTCCAGAAGAGGAAAATTTAGAAACAGCGGCAAGAGAACAGCTCGGGCTAAAAAAACCGGGAGAAGAGGTGGTTTCGATAAAACAGGAGCAAAATGAAGAAGGGGCTAAACAAGAGGAGAAAAAAAGTTTTTGGCAAAAAATCTGGGAAAAATTAAATTTGTAGTGTAAAACGTAATAAATTTATATGTTGCGGGTATGGTTCAACGGCAGAACGTGTCCTTCCCAAGGACAGGATACGGGTTCAATTCCCGTTACCCGCTCCAACTCCGCCCTTTATGCCGATGTAGCTCAGTTGGTAGAGCAACTGTTTCGTAAACAGTAGGTCGTCGGTTCGATCCCGACCATCGGCTTGCTAAAAGGGCGGGGTGGGTTATTGGTTCAAGTCCGCGGGGTGGCTCAAAATAAAATCTTAAGTGAGTTCAAGCCCGTAAGGGCGCAGTCCCGTAGTGAACGAGCGAAGCGAGTTCTACTACCGGGACAAATCTCGCCTCCGGCTCTCTGCTCAATCTTCCGAGGTCAAACCTCGGAAGATTTATTTTTTGAGGTTTTATTTTAAGGAAATTTGTGATATACTTTCTATAGAATATGCCAGATTTTCCTGAAAAAATTGAGGATTTAGCGGTTAAACTCCGTCATCTGACGGACTGTCTTTGATATTGATAAAAAGAGAAAGAGAATTAAAGAATTAGAAAAAGAAATTCAAAATCCTGATTTTTGGAAGGAGAGAGAAAAAGCGGTAAAAATCAACCAGGAACTAACTGTTTTAAAATCAGATATAAATGAATTTGATGATTTAGAAATAGAGCTGGAGGAGTTAAAAGAAAAATTTAATGAAACAAAGTTTCAGGAATTTGAGAAAAAGTTAAAAGAAAAAGAATTAGAGGTTTTTCTTCCAGGAAAATACGATAGGGGAAATGCTATTTTATCAATTTATGCCGGAGCCGGCGGTCAAGATGCCCAAGACTGGACAACAATGTTATTAAGAATGTATGAGAGATATTGTCAGAGAAGGGGATTTACAACAAAGATTTTACAACAATCTTTTGGCGAAGCAGGAGGCCCGGAAGGCAGAATTGGCACAAAATCAGTTATTTTAGAAATCAAAGGTTATCTTGCTTATGGTTTTTTAAAAAAAGAAAATGGTGTCCATCGGTTAGTTAGAATTTCTCCATTTTCGTCAAAACACCTCCGGCATACTTCCTTTGCGTTGGTTGAAGTCTTGCCGGAAATTAAAATTACGGAAACGGAGATAAAAATTAGACCGGAGGATTTAAAAATTGAATTTTATCGGGCTTCAGGCCCCGGAGGTCAATATGTTAACAAAAGAGAGACTTCGGTTAGAATCACCCATTTACCAACTAAAATCCAGGTTGGTTGTCAATCAGAAAGATTGCAGGGCGATAACAGAAAGCGAGCGATGGAATTGCTTCTTTCCAAACTTTACCAATTTTACAAAGAATCTCGGGAAACTGAATTAAAAGAAATAAAGGGAGAAAAAATTTCAGCCAGCTGGGGAAACCAAATCCGGTCTTATGTCTTGCATCCCTACAAATTGGTAAAAGACCTCAGAACAAATATTGAGAGCTCTGATACCGAAGGAGTTTTAGACGGCAATCTGCAACAATTTGTCGAAGCTGAAATTAAATCGTCATTATGATAAACTTTCAAAACATCACTAAAATTTTTTCTCCCAGTCAACCAGGTTCTCAACCGACAGCAGCTCTGGAGGATGTATCTTTTGAAGTAAAAGAAAAGGAGTTTATTTCCATTGTTGGAAGGTCGGGAGCTGGCAAGACCACCTTATTAAGATTGCTTTTGGCCGAAGAAAAACCAACTCAAGGCCGCATTTTCTTTGACGGCCAGGACGTTCATAAAATTAAAAAATCTAAGCTTCCTAATTTTCGAAGAAGAATTGGAACGGTTTTTCAAGATTATAAACTGCTTTCTTCAAAAACGGCTTATGAAAATGTTGCTTATGCAATGGAGGTAATAGGTAAAAGCGATGCTGAAATTTCGCGGGATGTACCGGTTGTTTTAAATATCGTAGGTCTGACTGACCGGGCTAATAATTTTCCTCAAGAACTTTCGGGAGGAGAAAAACAACGGGTAGCCATTGCCCGAGCCTTAATTCATCGGCCAGAGGTTATTTTAGCAGACGAACCTACGGGTAATCTTGATCCCTATCATGCCTTAGATATCATTCGACTCCTGCAAAAAATAAATGAAATTGGCACAACCGTGATTTTAGCCACTCATAATAAAGAAATCATCAACAATTTAGGAAAAAGGGTGATTACTCTGGAAGGGGGTAAAATTATCAGGGACGAAAAAAGGGGTAGATTCATTTTATAACTATGCTAACGCCTCTCAAAAGAATAATTAAATTTGGCTGGCAAAACCTGACCCGTAATGGCGGTTCAGTGACGGCAACCTGTTTTATTATGGTTTTAACCATTTCTTTGGCGACTTCGCTCTTTCTTCTGGATCTATCATCCAAATTTGTAATCTCGAAAATTGAGGAAAAAGCTGACATTTCTGTTTATTTCAAAAGCGATGTCCAAGAAGAAGAAATTTTAAAAGTAAAAAACGAAATTTCTAAATTTTCTTCTGAAGTAAAAAGCATTGAATATGTCTCCAAGGAAACGGCACTGGACCAGCTTACTAAAAAGTACGAAGAAAATCCCTTAATAATAGAAAGTCTGGAGGCCTTAGGATTTAATCCTTTATTGGCCTCTTTGAATATTAGAGCCGCTGATCCCGGCAACTACGAAAAAATATCCAGTTTTTTGGAAACAAGTTCATTCAGCGATTTAATCGACCACCAAAATTACCTTAAAGCTAAAGGGGTGATTGAAAAAATTTTTTCTCTGACTTCAAAAGCCAACCAAGTCGGCTTTATACTTTCAATAATCGTTGCAGTTTTGGCAGTTTTGGTTACTTTCAATACGATAAGATTAGCAATTTATAACCGTCGGGAAGAAATTTCCATTCAGAGATTGGTTGGAGCTTCAAACTGGTTTATCAGGGGGCCCTTTATAGTTCAGGGAATATTTGCCGGAATTTTTTCTGCCATAATTTCACTTCTAATAACGGTTGGAGTCTGCTATTTTCTGAGTCCTAAAATTGAAATTTTATTTTCTGGCCTCAATGTTTTTAATTATTTTTTAAGTAATTTTCTAACCATAATTCTGATTCAATTTGGTACCGGTATAATTCTGGGGGTGATTTCCAGCGCCATCGCCGTCAGAAAATACCTAAAAGTGTAAAAACTTGTGGTGAGTTTATCGAACCATTGCGAGGTAGTGTAACGGTAGCACGTCAGGCTCTGGACCTGAAAATCTTGGTTCGAATCCAAGCCTCGCAGCACTTCGACTCGCTTCGCTCGCTCAGTGCAAGCATTTAGCGAGCGAGGCGAAGTGTCCTGAGCTTGCCGAAGGACAAATCTTATGTATTATCTATATATTCTTCTTTGTAAGGACAATAGTATATACACTGGGGTTACTAATAATATTGAGAGAAGGTTTTTAGAACATAAAAATAAAAAAGGCGGTCATTATACTAGCAGTCGCAACGCGGTTAAGATTATCTATAAAGAAGAATATCCAACGCAAAAAGAAGCATTAAAAAGAGAAAGGCAAATCAAAGGTTGGCGTCGAGAAAAGAAGCTGGCTTTGATAAATAAATAGTAGTTCAAAGAATCGCCAATTGGGCCTCGCCCGTAGGCGGGCTATGGCCGAGGGCGGTTTTTTGGTCCTCCTTCGTTCTTGCGAGCTTCGGCAGGACACAGTAGAATGAAATAAAATTATGAGAATAGGATTTTTTACAGATTCATATTTGCCCGTAATCCACGGAGTGGAAGTTTCTATAGAGACCTTTAGAAAAGAACTAGAGGCGATGGGACACAAAGTTTTTATTTATGCGCCCGAAAGCCCCGGTTATAAGGATAAAAACCCAAATGTCTTTCGGTTTAAATCGCAAAAAGTTATTAAAAATCCAGAAATGCGTTATGCTTTTGCCTTTCTGCCCGTTAACCGCAATTTTAAAGAAATCGATCATTTTAAACTGGATATTGCTCATGCTCATTCTCCTTTTAGTTTGGGTATTTTGGCAAAATATATTTCCGAACGCCAAATAATTCCCTTAATTTATACCCACCATACTCATTATTCAGAATACGCCAAGGCTTATTTGGGAGAAAAAGTGCTGTTGCCTTATTTAGCTAAAATTTATAGCACTTGGTTTGCTAATAATTCTAATGCTGTTATTGCGCCCTCTTTGAAAATTAAAAAACTCCTCCAGAATTACGGCGTTAAAAAGAAAATTCCCATTTATATTTTACCAACCGGAATAAATTTAAAAATTTTCAGAAAATCCGTTAAAAAAAAGCAAAATTTAAGAAAAAAACTTAAAATTTCTCCAAAGACAAGGGTTTTACTGTCAGTAAGCAGAATTGGCAAAGAAAAAAACATAGAATTTTTAATAAAAGCATTCCACGAAGTCTTAAAAAAAAGGAAAGATGTTTTATTATTGTTGGTTGGGGATGGTCCGTTTCTGGAGCCATTAAAAAAAATTTCTCAAAAAATTGGGGTTGCGCCGTTTGTTAAATTTGCGGGGAGAATATCTCACGAGGAAATACCCTCTTATTATCAATCTGCCGATGTTTTTCTTTTTGCCTCTTTAACCGAAACCCAAGGAATTGTTATTTTAGAGGCGTTGGGGTGCGGTTTGCCGGTGGTTGCGCTGAAAGACGATGCCTTTTCTAATGTTGTTTTAAACGGCAAAAACGGATTTTTGATAAAAAAACAATCCCCAAAAATATTCGCCCAAAATATTATTTCAATTTTAAATAACCCTAATCTTTATAAAAAATTTTCTATTTCTGCAGTAAAAACAGCTAAAAAATTTTCAGAAAAAAAGATGGCAGAAAAATTTGTCGAAATCTATAAAAAAAACATAAATAAGTATTATCACACGAATAAATAAATCAAATAATAAGTTTTGAATTAGGGAACTGATAAAATCGCCGATTAGGACAGCTAAGCTGCCCAACCGGGCCTCGCCCGTAGGCTTTGCGGGCTATGGCCGAGGGCGGTTTTTTGGTAGGATTTAATATATGACAAGAGAACAAGCTTTAGAATTATTAAAACAAAATCTTTATAATCAAAACCTAATTAAGCATTGTTTGGCAGTAGAATCTGCAATGAATAATTTGGCTCGTCATTTTAATGAAGACGAAGATAAGTGGGGCTTAGTTGGGCTTTTACATGACATTGATTATGAAAAAACAAAAGATAATCCTAGTCAACATTCTATAGTTGGCGCTCAGATACTTGAAGGGCTGGGGTTAGATAAAGAAATCTGCCAGGCAGTAAGAGTCCATAACGAAATGCATGGATTACCCCTTGGAACATTAATGGATAAAGCTTTATTTGCAGTTGACCCATTAACTGGTTTAATTGTAGCTGCAACCTTGGTTTTGCCATCAAAGAAAATAACTGATTTAACGACAGAGAACGTTTTAAATCGTTTTTCTGAAAAATCTTTCGCCAAGGGCGCCAACAGAGAGATTATTAAAAAATGCGAGGAACTTCTTGATATAAAACTAGAAGATTTTATTGATATTACCCTTAAAGCAATGCAGACGGTTAATAAAGATTTAGGATTATAGAGGTTCTAACCCCAAGCAGTACACTTCGACGAGCTCAGTGACTACGGGGTTTCGTATTCCTCCTTCGTCTCCTACTTCGCTGAAGCTACGAAGGACAAAGAAAACTACGGACGGGCGCGTCCAATCTCAAAGGAACCACGATTTCCGCCTATTTATTTAGGCGGTTTTTTGGTAGAGATTGGTGTGGGGACTTGCCAAATTTCTACTAAGGGGTAAACTTAAATAATGGTCAGAAAAATTAAAAAAGGAATAAAAAAACCCCTGCCTGATGTAAAAACTGAGGAAGCGGGATTTGATAAATCCAAAAGGACAAAAATCAGGGTAATTGGGATTGGTGGCGGAGGAGGAAATATTATTTCGGAACTGGCTCAAAGAGTAAAAAAGGCAACTTTTTTGGCGGCTAATACCGATTTAAAAGCCTTAAGAGAGGTTTCAAGAAAAGTGAAACGTTTTTCATTCGGCGAGAACGTTACTCATGGTTTGGGTACCGGAATGAACCCTGAGCTGGGAGAACTGGCAGCTCAAAATGAAAAAGAAAAAATAAAAAAAATATTAGAAGGTCAAGATTTCCTCATTATCATAGCCTGTCTGGGTGGAGGAGTTGGTTCGGGGGCTGCTCCGATTTTCGCCAAGATTTCCAGAAATCTGGGAAATCTTACTTATGGTATTTTTACTCTGCCTTTTAAATTTGAAGGAGAAAAGAAAATGGAAATTGCCAGAGAGGCTTTAGAGAAAATAAAAACGAAATTAAATGCCATTTCAATTATTCCCAATGAAAGAATTTTTCAGATTGTTGACAGAGCCACTCCCTTAAAGGGAGCTCTCTCAGCCGTTAATAAAAAATTAGCTGATAGTTTAGAAGGTTTAATAGAAATAATTTATGAGCCCGGTTTAATTAATATTGATTTCGCTGATTTAAAAACAATTCTGGAGGGC
>CAYHBF010000033.1:0-2686 GCA_964354835.1 uncultured Candidatus Saccharibacteria bacterium | reverse complement strand
TTTTTGCTTTCCTTAATTTTCATAATTCGAGCTTTTGCGATTAATGTATCGGGTAAAGCTCCTTATGGCTTATTTTATTACAAAAAATTATATTTGCAACCCTAATTTTAAGCCTTAATTTTCCAGAATCGGAAATATAACAACTTTACCACCTCACTGATCAGGAAATAACTGATAACTAAAGAAAGAACAATTAGTAAAGAAGGTATGGGTGGAGAAACAAATTGGAAAGTTTTTTGACCAAAATTAGTGAAAGGCAATAACACCGTGGTCAGTATTGTAAGAATGGAAATGGCAATTAAAGGGAAACTGGGAACTTTTGCCTTTAGGAAAAAATGCATAGTTCTGATAGAAAAGATGAGAAAAATTTCCGTTAAAATACTCTCGATAAACCAGAGAGTTTGAAGTAAACTAGCTCCAACTTTATGAAAAATTCCAAAAAAGATAAAGTCAAAAATTGTGCTAACGAGAGCTAAGAGAATAATGAGTAAAATTAATTTATTTAACCGATAAAATTTTGGTTTTCTGAGTTCCTCAACATCTACTCTGTCCGAAGCTACAGAAATTAACGGGAAATCTGATAAGAGATTAACCAACAAAATTTGAACAGGAAGCATCGGTAAAAATGGAATGGCTAAGGAAATTAAAGCAATTGAATAAAAGTTTCCAAAATTACTAGATAATGTGCACTTTATATATTTGTTTATATTGGAAAAGATGTTCCTACCTTGCAAAATCCCATCAACAATTATTTTAAGGTCTTTTTTCAGTAAAATTATATCAGAAGCTTCTTTGGAAATATCAGCCGCTCCTTCAACGGCAATGGCCAGATTGGCAATCTTTAATGCCGGAGCGTCATTAATCCCCTCGCCCAAAAAGCCAACTTCATATTTTTTCTCTAGAGTTGTCACTATTTTATATTTTGTTTGCGGAGAAACTCTGGCAAAAACTGAAAATTCTTGGCAGGTATTTTCAAAATCATCTTCCGATAAAGAATCCAGAGTTTCTCCTAAAATAACCTTTTGAGGATCTTCAATTAAACCAATCTCTTTTGCCACAAACCCTGCCACTTCCTTACTGTCTCCAGTCAAAATTTTTATCGCAAGGCCTGATTTCCGAGTTAGTTTAATTGCTTCTTTTGCTGTCTTTTTCAGCGGGTCAAGAAAAGTAAAGTAACCCAAGAAAGTTAAATCCTTCTCGTCGTTTTCGAGAATTTCTTTTTTAGCAACTGTTTTATACGCTATTGCTAAGACTCTTTTTCCTTCTCTTCCTTCTTTCTCGATCTCCTTCTTAATGTCTTCCCAATTTAAATCTCCTTCAAATTTCGAAGATAATTTTAAAACAGTTTCTGGCGCTCCCTTAACAATTAAAATCAAATTTCCGTTTTCATCTTCTAAAAGGGTACTGTCCCTTAATCTGAGGGGGTCAAACGGTATCTCCGAAATCTCTTTAAATTTTTTAAAAGACTGACGGATTGCTGAGGAAGCTTTTTCAAAAAGAGCGAAGTCAAAAGGATTAAGCCTTGATTCAATCTTTTCTTTCATATATGAAGATGTTAAAAGGGCGTAAAGCAAACATTTTTCTTTATCTATAGCCGAAATTCTTTCCAATTGAAGTTTATTTTCGGTCAAAGTGCCCGTTTTATCGGTACATAAAATTTCAATATCTCCTAAATCTTCCACCGCCGATAATCTTTTAACGACCACTTTTTCTTTGGCCAGCCTCAATGCCCCCCGAGAGAGCGAAAAAGTGACAACTAATGGCAGGGCTTCAGGAATTATACTGACTACTAAAGCGATAGAAAAGATTAAAAAATCAGAGAAATTTGCAGTTCCTTTAATTATTAAATTAGCTAAAAAAACAAATACAATTGTTGTTACTACTATTCTTAAAATAACTCTGGAAAATCTAATTAACTCTTTTTCATAAACACTCTCTCGGGAAATGCCTGAAACTAATTTTGTAATTTCACCGAGAACTGTTTTCCTACCGGTTCCGATCACAATTCCTTCAGCTTCACCAGAAATTACCGAAGTTCCGGCAAAAAGAATATTTTTGGCTTCAAAAATCTCTTCGGTTTCCTCCCTGAGGGAACTGGTAATCTTTGAAATGGGCACAGACTCTCCGCTTAAAACTGACTCATCAACTAAAAAATTTTCAACTTTTAAAATTCTCAAATCGGCTGAAATGATGTTTCCCGGCTCAAGTAAAACTATGTCTCCGGGAACCAAAAGATTTTTATCAATAATTTTTTCTTTTCCCTCCCTTTTAATCCTCGTTTTTGAAGGAATGTATTTTTTTAAAAGCAGAATTGATTTTTCAGCTCTTGCTTCCTGAAAAAATCCCAAAAGAACATTGATAAAAACAAAAAATAAAATTAAAAATCCATTTATCTTTTCGTCAAATAAAAAAGCGGTAATGGCGGCAATAAAAAGGAGATAAAAAAAAGGCGATTTAAACTGCCTTAAAAAAACATCAAATAGACCGGTCTCTCTTCCTTTTATTTCATTAAATCCATAAGTTTTTAGTCGATTTTCCGCCTCCTTTTCCGAAAGCCCATTTTCCGAAGTCTTTAAAATCTCAAAAACATTCTCAATGTTTTTGGTCGTATATTCAGAAAATTTCATAAAAAGTCAATTTTATTTTTTTGGCTTTCTCAATATAATTTTTAAATCTCGCACCAGGC
>CAYHBF010000032.1:0-6370 GCA_964354835.1 uncultured Candidatus Saccharibacteria bacterium | reverse complement strand
ACTTTAAAATTTTTCTATCGGCAGCAGTAAGTTTTTTAACATCAAATTTGTTATTTGTAATTTGTAATTTGTCTGCCCCGTAGGAAGCCGAAGGCTTTCCTTCGGGGGAATTTCCGATTCGCCCTAAGACGAATCGGCTTGCATTCCACAATTTATTGCAGAATTTTTTTCCCATTATTATATTGTCCTCCACAAATCTGATGTCCTGCCCTCCCATTATCTGCCAGCTAATTCCAAAACGAGTGGCATCGGCTCCGTATTTATCACAGAGAATCAAGGGGTCTATTCCGGTACCAAGAGATTTTGACATTCTTTTTCCTTCCCTAGTTAAAACCGTGGCATGAATTAAAACCGTCTTAAAGGGAATTTTTTTCATAAATTCCATCCCGGAAAATATCATTCTGGCTACCCATAAATTTATTATTCCCCTGTCAGTATTTAAAACATCAGTCGGATAGAAAGATTTTAAATCTTTTGTTTTCTTGGGCCAGCCCAAAGCAGCAAATGGCCAGAGGGCGGCACTAAACCAGGTGTCTAAGACATCCTCCGTGCCCTGTAGGGGAATTTTATGTCCCCACCAAATTTGTCGGGAAATGCACCAATCTTTTATTTTTTTTAGCCAGTCAAAATAAGATTTTTCAAAGCTTTTTTGATGAAATTTTACTTTTCCACTTTTTACAGCTTCTTTAGCTATTTTGGCCAAATCCCCCATTTTGAGAAACCATTGTTCAGAAGGAATTAATTCTATTGTTGTTTGACAGCGATAACATTTTGGAACTTGGTGAATGTAGCCATCAGCTTTTTCTAAAAACCCAAGATTTTGCAAATCAGCAATCACTTTCTGGCGAGCCTCCAAGGCCCCAATCCCCTGATAGGGAAGAGGAGCTTCTTTGGTAATTTTCCCTTTTTCATCGATAACCTGATAAAGCTTTAAATCGTGTTTTAGACTAATTTCATAATCGGTTAAATCGTGAGCTGGCGTAACCTTCACTGCTCCTGTTCCGAAATCCTGGTCGACTAACGGGTCTTCAATAATTGGAATTTCCCTATTCACTAAAGGTAAAATAACAATTTGATCAACTAAAGCCTTATGTCTTTTATCTTTAGGATTGACGGCTACTGCCGCGTCGCCCAGCATAGTCTCCGGTCTCGTTGTCGCCACCGTAATAAAGGTTTCAGGTTTCAGGTTTAAGGTTTTAGGTTTGAGTGGATAGCGAATATACCAGAGGTTTCCTTTTTCTTCCTTGTATTCTATTTCTAAGTCTGACAACGAGGTTTGGCATCTCGGGCACCAATTTACAACTCGCTTTCCGCGATAAATCCAACCATTTTTGTAATAATACAAAAATGCAGTTTTGACCGCTTCTGAGTATTCTTTGTCCAGCGTAAACCTGGTTCTTGACCAATCACAGGAAGCCCCCACTTTTTTTAGTTGCTCCAAAATTATATTTCCGTATTTTTCTTTCAATTGCCAAACTCTTTCAACAAATTTTTCGCGCCCCAAATCAAACCGGGTAATACCCTCTTTTTTTAATTCTTTTTCCACCACATTTTGAGTAGCTATTCCTGCATGGTCAGTTCCCGGGAGCCAAAGAGTTTTAAATCCTTGCAGTCGTCGCCAACGGATTAAAATATCCTGAATTGTAGCGTTTAAAGCATGGCCCATATGCAGAGAGCCCGTAATATTTGGCGGTGGCATAATAATCGTAAAAGTCTTTCTCCTTTTTCCCGGAAGTTTGTCTGGATTGAAAAAACCGCTCTTTTCCCAGAGATGGTAAATTTTGTCTTCAACCTTTTTTGGGTCGTAAGTTTTAGGAAGTTCTTTCATGCTAAATATTTAATCATTTTACCTTTTTTATTGATTTTTTTCAATTTTTAAGGTAATATTTAAGATGGTCTGGCGCCATCGTCTAGCCTGGTTTAGGACACTGGGTTTTCATCCCAAAAATCATGGGTTCAAATCCCATTGGCGCCGCAAAAATTGTGCTTCCTTTATGATAGAGGACGATTATTTGAAAATCAGTAAGGCCGCCGACCTTAAAAGCTCGAAAGATCGAGCTCTTTTTCGATTATTTGAAATTTTGCCCGGAGCTTTCTCTTTCGGGGTTTTAATTGCAAGCGTTATTTTATCCTGGAGAGCGCCGATTTTAATAGCCGTTTTTATTATAGTCTTCGACGTATATTGGTTAATAAGGATTAGCTATTTATCTGTCCATCAAATTTCTAGCTACAAACAAATGAAAAAAAATCTCAAAACAGATTGGTTGGTCAAACTTGATCGGTTGCCGGGGGGCCGCTGGAAAAAAATTTACCATTTAATAATCTTGCCTACATATAAAGAAGAATTAGAGATAATCAGAACTACTCTCAGGTCTTTGATTGAATCAGATTATCCAAAAGAGAAAATGGTTGTTGTTTTAGCTACCGAAGAAAGAGCTGGTTCAGAAATTTTGAATTTGATAAAAAAAATTGAAGACGAATTCAGTAAAGAGTTTTTCCAGCTTTTGATTACAATCCATCCTAAAAATATTTTGGGCGAAATAGCCGGTAAAGGCTCTAATGTTGCTTGGGCAGTAAAAGAGGTAAAAGAAAAAATTATTACACCCTTTAAAATTCCTCAGGAAAACATTATTGTTTCTAATTTTGATATTGATACCAAGCCCTATCCTCAATATTTCAGCTGTCTAACCTGGCATTATTTAACTGCTAAGAAACCTTTGAAGTCAAGTTATCAGCCAATTCCCATTTACAATAACAATATCTGGGATGCCCCGGCCTTTTCCAGAGTAATATCCACTTCTGGCACTTTCTGGCAAATGATGCAGCAGCAGCGGCCGGAGCAATTAGTAACCTATTCTTCACATTCAATACCCCTTAGAATTTTTGAAGAGGTTGGTTATCCCGCCAATGTTGTTTCCGATGACTCGAGAATTTTTTGGAAATCTTATCTTCATTACGATGGCGATTATAAAGCGATACCTTTTGATTACCCGGTTTCAATGGATGCCGTTTTGGCTAAAAATTTGTTCAGGACAATCATTAATCAATACAAACAGCAAAGAAGATGGTCTTGGGGAGCAGAAAATATTCCCTATTTATTTTACGGTTTTTTAAAAAATAAAAAAATTCCTCTTTTTGAGAAACTTCGTCATTCTTTAAATATTATTGAAGGATTCTGGTCTTGGGCCGTTTGTGCTTTACTTATTTTCTCTCTGGGATGGCTACCGCTTGTTTTAGGAGGGGAAGAGTTTAACACCACTTTACTTTCTTATAATTTGCCGCGATTAACCAGAAACCTGATGACTCTTGCTATGATTGGAATGGTTGTTTCAACGATTGTCAGTATGTTAATTTTACCTCCTCGGCCAAAGAATTGCGGTAAATTAAAAAATCTTTCAATGATTTTTCAATGGTTAATTTTACCATTAACTTTGATTATTTTTGGTTCTTTTCCGGCCCTTGATGCCCAGATCAGATTGATTTTCGGTAAATATTTGGGTTTTTGGGTGACAGAAAAAACGAGAAAAATTTAATGTTAAATTTATTCTAAATGCACCTTTTTTTTGAACTCCTTCAGTTTTTCTCTTAATAAGGGATATTTTTTTAATTCTGGGTCTTCCTGTAAGATTTCCTTAGCTTCGTTTCTGGTTTTTGAAACCAAAACAACGTCTGCCAGAGAAGCCATAGTCAGGTCGGGAATTCCCCATTGCCTTGAGCCAGAAAAATCTCCGGGCCCCCTGATTGCCAGATCTTTTTCGGCTAACTCAAAACCATTTTCACAGGTAATAAGGGCTTTCAGCCTTCTGTTATAAACTATTCCCGGCGCATCGGTGAGCAAAAAGCAATAAGATTGAAAATTTGATCTGCCCACCCTGCCTCGAAACTGGTGAAGCTGGGCTAAGCCGAATTTTTCCGAACCCTCAATCATCATCACCGAAGCATTGGGAATATCCACGCCGACTTCAACAACCGAAGTTGAAACTAAAATGTCAATTTCCCTGTCTTTAAAATCTTTCATTACTTTTTCTTTTTCTTCTGTCTTCATTTTTCCGTGGAGCATTCCAATTTTTAAATCGGGAAAAATTTCTTTTGAAAGCTTTTGATATTCCTGTTTTACTGCTTTTACATCCATCCACGAAAAAACTCTTTCGTCTAACATAGGGGCTTGCCCGTCTAAATCTTCCGCAGAAGTTTTGGCGGGTTCAATCCTCGGACATATTACAAATGATTGCCTGCCTTTTTTGACTTGCTGGCGGATGAAGCTATAAGTTTCTTTTTTTTCTTTTGGCTGTACAATTTTAGTGATTATTTTTTTTCTGCCCTTTGGCAATTCATCAATAATCGATAAATCGAGGTCGCCATAAATGGTCAGAGATAGGGTGCGGGGGATAGGAGTGGCTGTCATTGATAGTAAATGAGGAATGAGTTTAGCTCGCCCACCGGAGCCTTGGCAAAGGCGGGCTCTTTGTTCTACTCCGAAGCGGTGCTGTTCATCGATGATAACCAGAGCCAAATTATTAAATTGGAGAGGAGTTTTTTCTCTGGTTTTGGGCGTTGTATCTTGGATTATGGCGTGGGTGCCAATCAAAATATTAATCTTTCCATCTTTGACTTTTTCCAACAACTCTCTTCTTTCTATTTTTTTATTATTTAAATAGTTTTCTTTTCCTGTTATCAATCCGATATTCAAATCAAATTTTTTAAGGAAATTTGTTATAGTTTTAAAATGCTGTTTTGTCAGAATTTCGGTTGGCGCCATAAAAGCTACCTGATAGCCAGCCTTCACCACATTTAAAACTGCCATCGCCGCAACAACCGTTTTGCCCGAACCAACGTCTCCTTCCAAAAGCCGATTCATCGGCTTAGGTAATTCTAAATCTTTTAGTATCTGCCAGGCGGATTTTTTCTGGGCGTCGGTTAACTTAAATGGTAAACCTTCGGTAAATTTTTTAACAAGAGTCAGATTTAAAGGAATTGGCCTCGCTTTTTCTTCAGCTAATTTCATCCTTTCTCTTAAGACAAAAAGGGAAAGATTAAAGAGTTCTTCAAAAGCAAATCTTTTTTTTGCCTCTCCTGCCAATTTTAAAGAATCGGGAAAATGGATTTGCCAAATCGCTTTTCGAAAAGGCAGAAAGTTATATTTTTTGCCTATCTTCTCTGGCAGGGAATCCGGGATTTGATTTTTTAATCTTGTGAGTAGTGGCTTTACAATAAATCTTAGCCATTTTGACGACAAACCTTCGGTTTCAGGATAAACGGGAATCAATCTGCCCGTATGCGTCAACTCATCATTCTTAATTCCTAATTCGTGATTCAAAATCTTTTCGTAAGCCGGATTGGATAAATACATTGCGCTGCCCTTTCCGGTTATTTTTCCTGCCAGACAAAGGTAATCCCCCTTTTTAAAAGTATTGATAAGATAAGATTGATTAAACCAGATTACCTTTAATTTTCCCGTTTCATCGCCAAGAGTTGCCTGGGTTAAAATCATTCTTTTTCTGAAGGTTCTGATGTTTTTTATATCCACAATTTCTCCCCGAAAACAAAAAGGCTTGCTCGCCGACTCGGCCTTCGTAGCCGAAGCTACTTCGGCGAAGGAGGCAGTCTTGGCGAAGGCGGGGCCGCCTTCTTTAATATCGGAAATATTAACTAAATTCGAAAAATCCTCATAGCGATGAGGAAAATGATACAAGATATCCCGTACTGTTTTTATGCCCAGCCTTTTAAGTCGTTTTTGATATTGGGGTCCGACCCGCGGGATTTCTCCAATGGGAGCAGATAAATCCATAAAGAGTTTGTTTTTAATTGTGTCCCCGGAAGGAGTCGAACCTTCATCAGAGGCTCCGCAAGCCACTACTCTGTCCATTGAGCTACGGGGACATTACTTTTTAAAAATATCACAAAATTTATTTAAATTCAAGTTGACTTACTTTATTTTAGAAGGTAAAATGGGAAACAATGGAGGAGTGCTCCGAATTGGTAAGGAAGCGGTTTGCTAAACCGTAACGGCCTAAAAAACCGTTTGTGGGTTCGAGTCCCACCTCCTCCGCATTTTTATTGGTGGGGTGCTAGAGCGGTTGAATAGGCTGGTTTTGAAAACCAGTATGCTAGAAATAGCATCGTGAGTTCGAATCTCACCCCCACCGCCAATTTAAATATTTTTAAAGTAATCTTCTTCTGGTTTAGCCCGAGCGACGACAATTCCAATGATTTCTTTAGCTCCTGGGGACCCGCCTGTGGTGGGTCGTTTTAAAATTCGGGCACATTCTTCCATTGTTGAGCCAGTAGTATAAACATCGTCCACTAAAAGAATTTTTTTGTCTTTGATTAAATCATTATTCTGCGCCAAAAATACTCCTTTTATATTTTC
>CAYHBF010000031.1:0-1571 GCA_964354835.1 uncultured Candidatus Saccharibacteria bacterium | reverse complement strand
GACCCTAAAACTCTACGATTTAGAAAAAAATAATAAAAGCCACCTGATGAGCGAAGAGGACTTTGCCCTCTTCTTCCCCTTCACTTCCATAAAAGGAAGCTCAGGCAGTAGAAAAGATATTTCATCTAAAAAGGCTGATTTACTTGATTTAAAATTTTCTGAAGATTCAAAAGAGATTATTTTGAAAATTGAAGTTAAAACAGGAACAAAATATTTTAGTTTAAAAATTGAGGAGTCTCCCTTAACTTTAGTTGAAACCGAAGCCCCCCCTCTTCCTTTTAAAAATACTGTTGCCTATCAAAAAATTAACAATGACATTTATTATTTAGATAGTTCGGGCAACCTTTTTAAGGCCGATGAAAAACTAACTAGAGAATCTTTCCCAATTAAACCAGAGTCTGAATATATTTTAGATATATTTCAAAATTTTATCTTTTTAAAAGAAAATCAAGTTTTGTATTTGTTTAATCCTGATTTAAAATCCTTTGAGAAGTTTTTTGAGCCAATAAAAGGTTTAAAAATCTCCCCGGATTATCTAAAAATAGTTTATTTTTCAGATTGCGAAATCTGGATTTTTTTCTTAAAAGATAAATTAGATCAACCGACAAAGAAAACGGGAGAAAAAATTTTTCTAACCAGAGTTTCTGAAAAAATAAACGATGTTTTTTGGTTAAATTCTGACTATTTAATTTTCAATTCCGGAAATAAATTAAAAATTACTGAAATTGACGACAGGGATAGAATAAATATTTACGATTTATCAGAATTTAAAGAACCCCCGCAAGGAGCCGCCTCGGCGGTTCCTACGGGGCAGGCAAAAATATTTTTTAATAAGAGTGACAAAAAACTATATATTTTAACTCAAGATAATCTTTATGTCTCGGAGAAACTAATTCCCTAAAAAACGGATTTCCAATCAAAAAACAGCTGTTATTTCAGCTGTTTTTTTGTTTTTTTCTTCAAAATTAAGACGATTCTACTTCTTGAGATTCTATCTTTTTCCTAAAATTATTCCAGTTTATATCTCTTTCCCCGGCCGTATTACAAATTTCTCTAAAGGCGCAATACTGACATTGCCAGCCGTCCGGCCAAATAGGAATTCTTGATGGAATAATGTTTGAATCAATTTTTGTTTTGAGACCAGCTAAATCATTCAAAAGATTTTTAGCAATGTTTTGGCTGTAATTAACTATAAATTCTTTCAATTCTTGAGTATCTTTGTTTACATAAAGCAGAATGCCTTTGGGAACTTTAAAGAAATGTAAATAGAGCTGAAGCTGGTTGATATTTTCTTCTTTTGGCTCGCTTAAATTCTTAAAAATCATACTGTTCATACTTTTAATGTCTAGGACGAAAAGCTCCTTGCCGCTGCTGATTATTGCATCTGCCCTTCCGGAAATAATTTCCTGGGCAGGAATGTTTATCTCTGAAGCGACAACGTGAATATCTCTTATTCCCAGCAAAGGCTTCATAATCATCTGATGGATATGGTCTCCGTGATCAAACATCCTTAAGACATTGGCTTCAATTGCTTCCCTGGAAACGTTTTTGAATTTAAAAAAAATTGACCT
>CAYHBF010000030.1:0-1547 GCA_964354835.1 uncultured Candidatus Saccharibacteria bacterium | reverse complement strand
TGCGCATGGCGCGGTGGCAGGAAGGGGTGGCGTTGGCGCCGGGGCTTGGTATTCGATCCGTCAAGGAGGCCGTAAGCGCAAAACTGAGGTGGATAGGACGCGAAGAAGGTTCGGGCGCACGGCGTTGCCTCGACACAATTTTCGCCGAGCGGGGCGCGCCTCTCCGGAACGTCAAGCATATTGCCTTAGTACCGCTAACCGCAATTAAGTATACAATATGTTGACATTCGTTCCAGTAATAACCCAACATATAGTGGCTCTTGAGGCGCGTCGTTATTACTGGAGGATTTGCTCATGGCACGAGGACGTAAGACAAGGATTACCATTCTTCTTTCCAATGAGGAACGTACTGCTTTGGAATTGTGGCAACGTTCAACCGCTCTACGGGCGGGGCTGGTGCGACGGGCCCGGATTGTCCTGCTCGTTGCCGAAGGTCGGCCGATTGCGGAAGTCGTCCAGAAGGTCGGCATCACCCGTCGCTCCGTGTACAAGTGGCTCGATCGATTTCAACAGCAACGCCTTGACGGTCTGGAGGACAAACCGGGTCGTGGCCGAAAGCCTTTTTTTTCAGCCAGTCGTAGCGGCACATGTGACGAAACTGGCTTGCGAGCGGCCTGATCTGGTGGGGCGTTCGCTGTCGCAGTGGGACTGCGCGGAATTGGCATACCAAGTGGTTGCGGATGGATTGGTGGACGCGATCTCGCCTCAGACCATCCGCCGAATTCTGGACGCAAGCAAGTTGAAACCCTGGCGCCATCACATGTGGCTGACGCCCAAACATCCTCGGGATACCGAATTCTACCGGCGGGTGAATGACGTGATTGATGGGTATACCCGTCCGTTGGCCGACAATGAAGTCGTGCTGTGCGTCGACGAAAAGACCTCGCTGCAACCCCGACCGCGCGCCCATCCCACGAAGCCGGCGCAGCCCGGAAATCAGCCCGCGCTTGTGGAACACGAATACGCCCGCGCGGGCGCACTGCAACTTTTTGCCGCATTCGATACCCGCACCGGCGTCGTCTACGGACAATGTTTCGAACGCAAGCGCCAGGCGGAATTCATTGACTTCCTGGCACGCGTGGAGGAACAAGTAGGTCCCGCCATTGATGTCCTCCATATCGTCTGTGACAATTTGCGGATGCACTCCGGCAAACAAGTACAGGCTTGGCTGAAAGACCATCCTCGATTTCGTTTTCATTTCACGCCCGTCCACTGCTCTTGGATGAACCAAGTGGAACAGTGGTTTAGCATCCTGCAGCGAAAACGATTCCGCATTGCCGACTTCGCCTCGAAGGCGGACTTGCGCGCCAAACTCGAACAGTTCATTCAGGAATGGAACCAACATGCCCATCCCTTCAACTGGTCTACCAAGTCCGTCGCAAAGGTAATGGCCGATGCTGAACTCAAATCTGCCGCTTGATTTCATATACTTACTTGCGTTGAGCTGTACTAAGTTAAGGCGGAAACGACTGCAAATCAATGGATTATGCAACCGTCCACGGAGAACAGAAGAAGTCTGCTGTATAGTCTTGGGAAATGCCGTCTTT
>CAYHBF010000029.1:0-4548 GCA_964354835.1 uncultured Candidatus Saccharibacteria bacterium | reverse complement strand
GCACCTGCCCACCTGTCCTTGTGAGAACGTCCCGATTTCTCGGAACTTTCAGGTGGGTGTCAAGCCCTGGTAAGGTTCCTCGTTTGTTGTCGAATTGAGCCACATGGTCCACCGCTTGTGTAAATCCCCGTCTATTCCTTTGAGTTTTAGTCTTGCGACCGTACTTCCCAGGCGGGATACTTAACGCGTTGGCTTCGCCACCCGAAGGGTCGACACTTCAGATAGCCAGTATCCATAGTTTACAGCGTGGACTACAAGGGTATCTAATCCTTTTTGCTCCCCACGCTTTCGTCCCTCAGTGTCAGGGCCGCTCCAGCTGATTGCCTTCGCTTTTGGTGTTCCGGTCGATATCAACGGATTTCACCCCTACACCGACCGTTCCATCAGCCCCTAGCGCCCTCAAGCCAAGTAGTATCTAAAGCACTCCTTAGGTTGAGCCCAAGGTATTTAACCTTAGACTTTCTTGGCCACCTACGGACCCTTTACGCCCAATAAATCCGGATAACGCTTGGAGGTTCTGTATTACCGCTGCTGCTGGCTAGTTAAACTTGCGAATTTTATATCTAAAGCATGGATTAATATAAGGACTAATTAACCTTATAAAATGATCCATACTTGAGGAAGTAATGTATAAGCGATAGCGTGTTTTGCCGCGCATTCTACACTTACATACTCTTGCATCAAGATTAAAATTTTCTCTCAATGCTTTTGCAAGTAACTTGCAATCGCTAAACGAGAAGCAATATGTAGCAAACATAGCATTATAATGATATTTGCTACGACAATCCAATGTTCCATCGTCTTGATACCAAACTGCAAGAGTTAAAGGATTTCTAAGAAGTTCTTTTATATTTTTAGGGACAACCTTTTTCCTTTTTAGATAAAACAACTTTCTTAATTTTCCTATTTCTTCAGTAGTTTTGGTATAGAAACGATGCTGATGATAATTCTTCTTAGGTTTTAGATCTGAACACCCTAATGGTTTTAGCTGTAAATGTAACCATTTGAGGTAAGATAAATTTTTATTATCACCTTTTATCTCCGTTCTCGATCTACGGCTTTTACCTACAAACGGAGTAAGATAACCATCGCCTAAAGCTAATCCTAAAAGAATTGCTTTAATATTCTCGTTCATACGATTTAACTGGACTATATCATCATCCCGCAAACGCGGGAGTCTCGCGTGTAGTCTCTGAGGCGCTCCGCCAATTGGCGGATTGCCTGCTGATTGTCTATTTAAGCGTCCTGATATTCTAATTTTATCAGGAAATTCAGCGGACATAAATAGAGTTTCCAGCATATAGCGAGATTTTCTTTTTCGATGTTACCATCGAAACTCTGCGCCAAACCCTTTTCGGGTCCACAGAGTTAGCACCTCCTTATTCCTCCGTTACTGTCATCCCGCAGAGCGGGATTCTTCACGGAGAAAAGCTCTTTACACCCCGAAGGGCTTCATCAAGCACGCGGCGTCGCAGGGTCAGGGTTTCCCCTATTGCCCAATATTCTCGACTGCTGCCTCCCGTAGGAGTATAGCCCATATCTCAGTGCTATTGTTGGGGGGCGGACTCTCATCCCCCCTACCCGTCATTGCCTTGGTAGGCCATTACCCTACCAACTAGCTGATAGGCCGCAGACCCATCCCAAATCGCCTTACGGCTTTACCCCGTGAGATAGCGCTTGCGCGTCATCTCATGGGGACTATCGGAAATTAGTCCGCCTTTCGGCGGATTATGTCCGTATTTGGGGTTGGTATCTACGTGTTACTAACCAGTTTGCCGCTCTCCTCCTTCGCCCTTGCGAGCTCCGAAGGATCGCACGACTTGCATGCCTTATCCACGCCGCCAGCGTTCATCCTGAGCCAGGATCAAACTCTCAAAAAAAAATTACGTCGGGACAACTCTCAAAAACTGACACTTCGACAGGCTCAGTGTTAATCCTGAGCTCGCCGAAGGACTGACTCAATTTTTATTCAATTTTAAAAGTTCTTTCCTTTTCTGAAATAGAGACAAAAAAAACAGGAAGAGACTCCCTGATTTTCCTTTTCTAGTGTTTCTTGTTAATCAATTAACAAGAACAGCCGCCTTTCTTTTTTCCTTTTTTCTTTACCATATTATTAATTAGTCTCTATTGTCCTATTTTACTTTTTTAAAAACACTTGTCAAGGGGGGAAATTTTTTTAACACACAATTAAGGTTTTCTTAAATTCCAAAAGCTGATTACCTTTTGTCTTCGCCTATCCAAGGAATCTTTGGTAATGACCCCGGCTCCATTAATGCAACCTCCTTCACAATTAAGAATATCCAGTAATTTTAATTCAATTTTATTGGGAAATTCCTGGAGAGTTTTTTCTACTAACTTCATTCCGGATATAACATCGTATTCCGGACCGGTAAGCTTTTCAATCAAACCTGACGACTGGGTTAAACCTCCTGAAATCGGATATAATCTTGTATCCGGTCCAACGATATCAAAAAAAGCAGTTCTGTCTTTTTTTTGAGACGAAATATTTCTAATTTCAAATACTTCTTTTATTTCTCTGTAGGTTAAAACTAAAATTTTCATTTTCGGGTAATCTTCGGCAGCTTCTATTTTTTTGACAAAACAAGGACCTATATATACCTTTTTATAGTTAGGATATTTCTTTAAAACGAGCTTGGCTGCAGCCCCCATTGGCGAGTCAATCGGAGTTAAAAACGGAATAAGATGAGGGTATTTATTTTTAATAAGCCTGACAATGGTAGGACAAGGATTAGTAATATAACGTCTGTGGGGATGAAGTTTCAATAAAGCAAGCAGTTGCCGATTTGTTTCAACTGCTCCCCTGGCTACTTCTACTACATATTTAAAACCCAATCTCTTTAGCATTCCGACAATTTCGGGATAAAAAAAATCAACGGGAAAAGAAGGTGCCAGCATGGCCACCATTTTGCTTTTTTTATCAAGAAGATTTATTAATTTTTTGATTTCTGGGGTAAAATTCTCCATAAAAATTATATATTGTCCAAGAAATTATCCCGCCGGATAGGGCAGTCAAAAGTTGATTTACGCCCATTGCCTGTAAAAAAATCCCTGGCGCAAAATGGAATTTAAAATAGACATTGGCAATTATCACCAAAAGAAGGAATTTTGCCGTTGCCGCCAAAAAAACGGAAAAAATATATTTAAAACTGGGGAAAGACCTCTTAAAAACCAAAATTAAAATTAAATTAGCCAGCCAAATGAAAGGCAAAAAATAGATTAAAAACGGCGTGAAGGGACCGAAAATTATTCCCCGGGATATAACTCCTAGGCTCGGAAAAATAATTAAAGGCAGGTATAATCTGCCGGGCAGAAAAATCGCCCCTAAAAATAAACAGATATTAACTATTGTTCCTACCAGCCATTGCGGCTGGCTCAAAGAAAAAGGAATAACGAAAGATAAAGAAGAGAGAATTACAAAAACTAAAGTTCGTGTTAGGGTAATTAACTCAACAGGTAAACTTAATGACAAAATTTTTTGAGTCATTTTATTTCTTTTCCCACCAATAAATGGAATTAATTGGAAAATTAACACAACAAGCAGCCAGCCTTCTTTCAATCAGATGTAAGCCGATTTTTTCTGCTTCCTTTTTATTTTTGCAGGTAATGTAAATAAAAATCATTTTATAAGCCGGCAACAGGATTTGAACCCGTGACCTACTGTTTACAAAACAGTTGCTCTACCACTGAGCTATGCCGGCAGATGTATGGACTATTCTGATTTGGGCAATTCTTTATCTTTTTTATCTGTAGATTTTTTTAAATCTTCCCAATAATTATCATTTTCCAATTTCTTTTTTTGCGTTTGTTCTCTTAATTTTTGAAGCAAATTGAAAGTTTTATTTTCCGTTTTTAATGTTAAAATTCGGATGCGGGAAAGTAATTTTTGCAAAAATACCTCATAAGAAAATTCTTGAAAAGGATTAATTTTTCTTATTTTATTTTTAAAACTTAAAATTAAACTTTCCTTCTGGGAAGGAAATTCCGATGACAAAGTAACCAAAACTGGAATCTTCCAAAACACAATTATCCCCATTCCAATCAGACTTAAAATAAAGATAATTTGAGCAATTAATTCTTGGTTCATTTGATTTAAATTTCGAATCTTATAAATCTTCCCACAACAATATTTTCACCCAGCCTGGATATATATTCATCAATTAAGTCTTTTACGGTCTTTGTTTCATCTTTTATCCAGAGTTGAGATAAAAGTGAAATTTCCTCTTTAAATTTTTCCAATTTTCCATTAATAATTTCATCAATTATTTTTTTAGACTTTCCGGAATCTTTCAATTGTTCCTCCCAAATTTTTCTTTCCCCAAATAAAAAATCATCTGGAATATCTTCTTTTTTTGAAAAAAGCGGGTTCATCGCCGCCGCTTGAAGGCAAATTTCATGAGCTAATTTTTGAAAATCTTCGCTTCTGGCAACAAAATCTGATTCACAATTAAGCTCAACCATTACTCCAATTTTCTTTCCGGAATGAATGTAACTCTCAACTATTCCCTGTTTTGCCTCCCTTTCTATTTT
>CAYHBF010000028.1:0-13165 GCA_964354835.1 uncultured Candidatus Saccharibacteria bacterium | reverse complement strand
ACAAATTACAAATTACAAATAACAAATTTGATGTTAAAAAACTTACTGCTGCCGATAGAAAAATTTTAAAGTCGTTAGATAAAACAATTAAATCAATAAATACGGACCTGGAAAGATTTCAATTTGGCAGGGCGGCCCATGTATTATACAATTTTTTCTGGCATGATTTTTGCGACACCTATATTGAAAAAAGCAAATCTCAAAAAGATAAAAAAAACACCCAAAAAGTATTATTCTATGTTTTGTCAGCTTCGCTAAAGCTTTTGCATCCCTTTATGCCTTTTATTACAGAAGAAATTTATCAGACATTGCCCTTGAAAGACAAAAAGGAGTGTCTAATGATAGAAAAATGGCCATGCTAAGTTTCAATAGGCGAAGAGAACAAAGTCCTCTTCTTAACCTTCGTCCCGCAAGCGGGACTCGGTGTCTAATGATAGAAAAATGGCCATCCATTCATTAAATGAGCGAGTTTCATCTTTTCAGAACGGGCCTAAAAAAAATTTTATGCAGAATAATAAACAGGGTATAACTAAAACGAAATATCTGTTAGAAATTAGCAATGCGCTATATAACAACAGATTTTTAACGGGGTGAATTCTATTTTTAACCTTTTAAGATTTTTACCAGCGGCGTTAGGTTTTATTGGTCGTTTTTTAATCTCTGTTATTTTGGGGATTTCTGCCAGCTTGGTCTGGCTTTGGCATTATTTAAAAAAAGACGTTATCCCAGAACCCAAGAAGGCAATCTTCAAGGTCTTTGTTTGGGGAATGATAGCAACTTTCCCCGTTATTATAATAGAAATTTTGGCTTCTAAATTAGTGAAGCAAGAAATTCATCCTTTTTTATACTGGTTTTTGATAATTGCTTTTACGGAAGAAATTTTTAAGTATTTTGTTGTAATTTTATTTAAAATTTTAAACGCTAAAGAGGTTGATGAACCAGTGGATATTATGATTTATATGATTGTGGCCGCCCTTGGTTTTGCGGGATTAGAAAACATCCTTTATTTACTGCCAACAGTAGAAAAAGCTTTACCATTTTTTGAAACTTTTAAAATAACCTTAGCTGGTAGTCTTACACGTTTTTTAGGGGCAACCTTTTTACATACCCTATCTTCGGGAGCCCTGGGATTCTTTTTGGCTCTCTCTTTTCTTAAAACAAAAAATCGAAGGCGGCTTCTAACGTTAGGCTTTTTGATTGCTATCTTTTTTCACGGTCTTTTTAATCTTTCCCTGTCAAATCCCGAATTAATATATCCTCACTTGGGTATTGAAACAGAAGGAGCTGAAGGGAACATAGGTTATTCAATTTTTTTAATTCCATTAATTATTTTAATTACTTTATTTATTTTTGTTTCTCTTACTTTCAAAAAATTGCAAAAGTTTAAAAATGCCTGTAAAATATAAATATAATAATGTATAATAATAGTATGAATTCATTTTTTGAAAAATTAAAAAAGGGCATGGGGGCTGAGGCACCGGTTAAGGAAGAAATTTTGGAAAAACCCGAAGCAAGGACTCCAAAACCGAAAACGCTTCAAAAAGAAAAAAAACCGCCAAAGGAACCTAAAGAAGGTCCCAGCGAACAGGTAAAAAAAATAGAACCAGAATTTAAGGAAAAACTACTAGAATCGCCAAAAACTGAAGATATTAAAAAGATAGAAGTTAAAAAAACTGAAGAAACCAAACAAAAACCGACAAAAGAGAAAAAGGATTCAGAATCCCCTAACCCTTCCATTGAAATTTCAGAGGAGAAAACTATAGAAGATAAAGAAAAATGGCTTCAGCCAGAGGGAGAATTGGCAGTTGATGTTTATCAAACAGAGGAAGAAATTGTTATTCAATCTACCATTGCCGGCATTAAACCTGAGAGTTTAGATATTTCTGTTGAAAATGACGTGGTAACCATAAGAGGAATCAGAAAAAGACCTGAAGAAACCGGAGAACGGGATTATTTTTACCAAGAATGTTACTGGGGCCCGTTTTCCAGAAAAATCATTTTACCGGAAGAAACCGACCCATCGAGAACTGATGCGACAATGAAAGAAGGAGTTTTGACCATCAGAATTCCTAAAATTCAAAAAGAGAAAAAAAGAAAGGTAATGGTGAAGGGATAAAGGTTATTAAAATTTACTTAAGAAAAATTACCCCATGAGATAATTTCATATCTCACGGGGTTTTTTGTGTCGGAGGAGGGACTCGAACCCTCATGGGTTGCCCCACTAGGTCCTAAGCCTAGCGCGTGTACCAATTTCGCCACTCCGACAAGGGGCATTTTCCCTACGTCCTAATCTTATATCTTTTTTTCTCAAAAATAAAGCTCCCGCTATAATCAAAACTAGCGAGAGCTAAAATGCTTTCAAATAAATCTCAAATCAAAGTTGTTTTAATGGTCCTACTTAACAAGATAATAAGCAATCATTGGAAGAGCTTTAGCTAAAATAGCAACTGCAAAACCTACCAAAGCCCACATTATGTAACTTCTTCCTTTTAACACTCTTTCTTCAGAGCCTCCGGCAGCTATTATAAGAAAACCACCGTATAAGACAAAGATTACTGCCAAAGCCATCAAAAGCATAAATATCCAATTTGTAATCATGTAAATCCTGTCCATTATGCAGCAAATAGCCCAAGTGTCGTATGGGGCTGAAGCAGGAACGCTCGCGCATTCTGTTAAATTCTTTACATCAGCAGTTTTTATAGTGCAGCTGGTAACCATTGTTGTTGCTGTTGTTGTTTGGCTATTAACTAATACTGGCACTGCCGCTAAAGCCAAGAGGCTAATCAGAATTAAACTTGGAATAATTTTTTTCATTTTTAAATTAAAATTCTGTAAAATTTATCGACCTTTAAAGTTTATCCCATTATCCCTCTTATTAGGGCAACTAATCCTTTGGCAAGCAGAATGATGGTAAAACCAATCAGGGTGTAAATAATAATTCTTCTGCCGGTTTCCACTCTCTTCGGGTCTTCACCAGCAGTTAACAGAAAAAATGCGCCAAAAATTATCATCAAGGGAGTTAAAGCTAAAGCAATGTAAAAAACAAAGTTGATAAGATTATTGACAAGAGCTTCAAAGCTTGTAGCATTAATGGGATTTTTAATCTCGATTGTTGTTGTGGCTGAAACTAAAATTGGTGAAATTAGGTTAAATAAAATTAGAATTAGTAAAATTTTCTTCATATTTTTATTTTATCCCATTAGAAATTTAAGCGCAAGATTATTCGTTTTTTGCTATTCATCAAAATTTCTAACGGGACTTCGCCAAAATTAATCCCCAGTGGTAAGGGCCGGCCTCAAATTCTTCTTCTACTTTTAAACCGACTTCCTTGGCAATTTCTTTGACTTCTTTATTTGAAATCCTTCCCTCTTTTGGCCCCAAAGGGCTGTTTATTTGCCAGTCAACAATTAAAATTTTTCCTTCAGGCCTTAAAACTCTTTTTCCTTCTTTTAAAACTGATTTTTTGTCTTCAACTTGGAACAAAAGGTTGGTTATTAAAACCAAATCACAGGATTCGGAAAAAACATCAACCTTCTTTTCAATATCAGATTTTATGGCCGCAATATTTAAAATCCTCTCTAATTTTGCCTTATCTTTTAACGCCGAAAGGGGTTCTTCTAAAATATCTATAGCATAAACCTTTCCTTCCTCCAAACGTTTCGCCAGAGGTATCGCCCAACCTCCCGAACCCGAACCAAAATCGGCCGCTATCATTCCTTTTCGCAATTCTAAGTGTTTTAAAACTTCCGATGGATTTAAAAAACTTTCCATAAAATTAATTAGATACAAGTAGTGGAGGCCACCTTGTCTCCTTCCTCAAGTTTCATAATTTTCACTCCTTGGGTGGCTCGGCTGAGAATTGGGATATTTTTTATCTCAGTTCTTATTACTTGACCTCTTTGAGAAATCACAATTAAATCTTCTTCTCCGCTTAAAACCTTTGAGGCAACTATTTCTCCTGTTTTAGGAGTAGTTTTGGACGTTATTATTCCGCTTCCCCCCCTTCCCTGAATTCTGTATTCTTTTAAATCGGTTCTTTTCCCATAACCATTCTCGGTTACTATCAATAAATATTTTTTTTCTTCCTTTATTTTCGGAGCCTGAAAAACATCCATACCAACCAATTTGTCCCCCACCTGTAATCTAATTCCTCTTATGCCTGAAGCCGGTCTTCCCATTTCCCTTAATGATTTTTCTTTAAAACGAATGCTTTTCCCTTTTTTTGTTATTAAAATTATCTCATCTTCGCCGCAACTCTTTGAAACTTTTTTCAATAAATCGTTGCTTTTAAGAGTCATGGCAATTAATCCTGATTTTCTGACATTTTCAAATTCGGACAGGGCAGTTTTCTTAATTATACCATCTTTAGTCGCCATTGCTAAATATTTTATCCCCAAATTTTGATCGCTTTTACCCAAAGAAATCATAGATAAAACCTTTTCCTGAGGGGATATTTCCAGAAAGTTTAAAAGCCCTCTTCCCTTAGCAACCCGATTTCCTTCCGGAATTTCGTAAGCCGGACTTCTGAAAACCCTTCCTGAATCAGTAAAAAATAAAAGATTATCGTGGGTATTAGCGGTCAAAAAGTGTTCAACAATATCTTCTCCCACGGTTTTCATCCCCAAAATTCCTTTTCCCCCTCTTTTTTGAAGTTTATAATTTTGGGGGTTTATTCTCTTAATATAACCGCCCTGAGTCAGGGTAATGATTGTTTCTTCTGCGGGAATTAAGTCCTCTTCAGCAATTTCTCCAACTTTTTGGGCATGAACTTTTGTTTTTCTTTTATCTCCAAAGTTTTCTTTTAGAGAGTCAATTTCTCCCTTAATAACTTCCTTTATTTTTTGAGGGCTCTTTAAAATAGCTGACAATATTTTGATTCTCGAGAGCATTTCCTTCAGTTCATCTTCAATCTTTTTTCTTTCCAACCTGGCCAGGGCAGACAGTTTTGTCTCTAAAATGGCATTGGCCTGTATCTCGGTCAATCTGAATTTTTTAATTAACCTTTTTTGAGCATCTTCCCGGCTCTCCGATTGTTTAATAGTTTTAATTACATCATCAATTCTTGATAGGCACTTATGAAGTCCTTCTAAAATATGAGCCCTTTCTTTGGCTTTTTCTAAATCATGCTTTGTTCTTCTAAAAACAACTTCTTTTCGGTGTAAAAGAAAGTAATTCAAAAGTTCTGGCAAATTTAAAACTCTGGGCTGAATCCCCTCGACAATAGCTAACATATTCAAATGAAAAGTTTTTTGTAAATCAGAGAATTTATATAATCTGTTCAAAATCTTTTGGGGGTAGGCGTCTCTTTGCAAATCGATAACAATTCTCATCCCTTCTTTGTCCGATTCGTCTCTGATGTCTTTTACTCCCTCTATCTTTTTTTCCTGGACTAAATTTGCAAATTGTTCAATTAAAACCGATTTTTGAACCTGGAAAGGAATTTCTGAGATTATAATTTGCAATCGGCCGGTTTTTTCCCTTTCAACAATCTCCGCCTTGCCCCTGGTTAAAATCGGCCCTTTCCCCTGAGAATAAGCGGTGAGAATTTCTTTCTGGTCAAAAATTTCTCCACCGGTTGGAAAATCAGGTCCTTTAATAAAATTAAAAAGGTCTTCTGTCGTTGCTTTAGGATGGTCAATTAAATAAATCAAGGCATCGCAAACTTCGGACAGATTATGAGAAGGGATATTTGTTGCCATTCCCACGGCAATCCCCAGGGAACCATTTAATAGAAGCTGGGGAAGGGGAGAAGGCAAAACAACGGGTTCTTTTCTTGTGCCATCGTAATTGTCAATGAAATCAACCGTGTTCTTCTCAATGTCATTTAACATTTCTTCACCAATTTTTGAAAGACGGCATTCGGTGTACCTCATGGCCGCAGCCGTGTCTCCGTCAAGTGAGCCAAAATTGCCTTGGCCGTTAATTAAAGGATATCTTAACGAAAAATCTTGGGCCATTCTGGTTAAAGAATCGTAGACCGCGACATCGCCGTGAGGGTGATATCTTCCCAGACAACTTCCAACAACGGTTGCAGATTTTCTAAATTTTGCGTCATGGCGCAGCCCGTCTTCTAACATCGTATACAAAATTCTCCGGTGAACCGGTTTTAAACCATCTCTAACATCCGGCAAAGCCCTTGAAATAATCACTGACATCGCATAGTCAATGTAAGACTCCTTCATCTCCTCAGTTATTTCTCTGGGTTTTACAAAACCTATTCCAGTATTTGTTTGTTTATTTTTTTCTGCCATTTTCCGATTTTATCCGGCACTTATGGTTTTAATACTATTATTTTTGCCTCCTCTGGCAAAATATCTTTCTTTTTTATGGATAATTTATTTTCAGGTACAATTGATTTTATCCCCAGACTCTTTAAAAATTTGTCTAACCCGTCTAATTTAACCTTCAATTTTGGAATTTGATAATGCATTGGAATTGTAATATGGGGTTCTATCTGGGACATTATATCAAGGGCCTCTTTGGCCGCAACAGTATAAACTCCTCCAACGGGAATAAGTAAAATATCAACTTCACCGATTGTCTCAAGCTGCTCATCGGTTAATTCTTTCTGGCCCAAATCACCCAAATGGCACAATTTTAAATCTTCGGCTTCTATTGTATAAATCGTATTTTCTCCCAGGGGTCCTGGCGGAAACCATGGAGGGCGGGGGATGGGTGTCGTCTTTCCTTGAGAATTATCATGAAATGCCCGAATTCCCCGTATAAAGACGTTTTTTACATCGTACTCACCCGGGCCGTCTATCAAAAAAAAGTTTCCCCCACCCTTGGGTGATTGGACCGCTTTTGTGTTGTCGTGGTCCTGATGATGATGGGTGACTAACAAAATATCGGCTTCTATTTTCGGAAGCTTTAAACCTATTTCGTCAAAAAAAGGGTCAATAACAATCGATACCTGATTATTTTTACCCTGACTTGTTATTATTTGAAAACAAGATTGTCCATGCCAAATTATTTGCATAGTGGTAAAAGAAAGTAATTATTAAATTTTATCACATCTATTGCAAATTTTCAAGAATTATTGTAAGTTATATTCTATGAAAGAACTATTAGAAAAAGAAAACCTAATGAGGCCTCCAAGAATTGGAGAACTTGTTGAGGGAAAAATTATCGGCAAGGCCAGATCAGCCGTCTATTTAGATTTAGGAATGATAGGAACGGGAATAATCTATGGTAAGGAATTTCAGGGAGCCAAAGACCGATTAAAAGATTTAAAAAATGGGGATAATATTTTTGCCAAAATAATCGACCTGGAGAACGAAGAGGGCTATATTGAATTATCAGTAAGCGGGGCGACAACCGAATTAAGCTGGGCAACTTTGCAGCAAAAAAAGGAGGAGGGAGAAACAATATCGGTCAAAATTTTGGGAGCCAACAAAGGCGGATTGACAACAGAAATCTCCGGGATTCCGGCCTTTCTGCCGGTCTCCCAATTAAGTCCTGCTAATTATCCCCGGGTTGAGGGAGCAGATAAATCAAAGATTTTGAAGGAACTTCAGAAATTTATCGGTAAAGAAATGGGGATAAAAATTTTTGACCTCAATCCAAGAGAGGAAAAATTAATTTTATCTGAAAAGGCAAGTGGAGTAGAAAAAATAAAAGAAATTCTGAAGAATTATAAAGTGGGGGATGTAATTGAAGGAGAAATTACCGGTGTCACTGACTTTGGAGCCTTTATAAAATTCGGGGGAGAAAACCTTGAGGGATTAATTCATATTTCCGAATTAGACTGGAAAATTATTGAAGACCCAACAGAGATTATAAAAATAGGAGATAAGGTTCAGGCAAAGATTATTGATATCTCAAATGATAAAGTCTCCCTTTCTTTAAAAGCCCTGAAAAATGATCCTTGGCAAAAAGTTGAAAAAAAATATAAAAAAGGAGATATTGTTTCCGGCAAAGTAACCAAATTTAATCCTTTTGGCGCTTTTATCCAAATCACTCCCGAAATTCAAGGACTCTGTCATATCTCCGAATTCGAAACGAAAACTAAAATGGAGGAAAATTTAAAGGTTGGTAAAAAATACGACTTCCAGATTTTGGAGATTAGATCCGAAGAACACCGAATGAGCTTGAAATTAGCAGAGGAATGACTAGAGAGGAATTAAAAGAAAGAGAAATAGAGTTTCTAGCCCAAGAATATAAAAATACTCCTCAATTTTTCCAACAGGAAACTTTTATTGATGATTCGAATTTTCTAGAAAGATTCGGAATTTTTATTGAGGGAAAGGAAAAATTACCTTTAGGATATATCAAGTTCTGGCCCCAGGATTTTATTGTTGAAGAAATTGGAGAAACTAATAATACTCACACGATAAATCTTGGAGATTTTTTTGACAAGAAAAGAAATTTTTCGGATAAAGAGCCAACAATTTACGCTACTTTAGTAAAATGCGGACTATCAACTATTGAAGCCGTAGAAGAGATATCTTTTCTCTTAAAGATAGATAAAAAACAAATTCAATATGCTGGTATTAAAGATAAAGATGCTATCTCTTCGCAATTAATCAGCCTGAGAAGAACTAAAATAAAAGACCTCGAGACTATTCGTTCTCCTTATTTCTTTTTGAAAAATGCTTATTCTGAGAAAGGAGCTCTTGGGCCAGGATTTCTAAAAGGAAACGAATTCACGATTTTAGTTAGAACCGATAGTTCCTTTTTTAAAAAAATTTTTATAGAAAACTTCAATAAGATTGGTAAAGAGGGTTTTTACAACTTTTTTTATTTACAAAGATTCGGAACCCCAAGACTGATAAATTTTTATTGGGGGCTTTTTATTTTGAAGGGCGAATATCAAAAAGCGATTTTAAGTTATCTTTGTTCTCCGGGGGAAAGAGAGGTACCTTATTTTATTAATCTGAGAAGTAGAATTAAAGAAGATTTTGGCGATTGGCAAAAGATAGAATCATTCTTAAGGCCCTTTCCAATAATTTTTCAAAATGAGAGGAAAATTATCACTTATTTAAAAAATAACCCTAAAGATTTTATTGGTGCCTTAAATAAAATTCCTGAGCAAGTTCAGCTCTGGCTTTTTGCCTACGCCTCTCTGCTTTTTAATAAAAAGCTTTCCTCTTTTTTAAAAAGAAGGGTTGAACTTCCCCAAAAATTACCTTTAATTTTAAGTGACGATAAAAAAGAGTGGCTGTATTACAAGGATCTTCTGGAAAAAGATGGAATTACCTCAATCCCTTTTCAACATCTTAAACCTTTTCCTTATGTCAGATGGCAAAAAAGAGAAATAGAAACTAAAAAAAGAGTAAAAATTTTGAGTTTTAGAATTGTACCCGAAGGAGTGATTTTAAACTTTTCTTTGCCAAAAGCAGCTTATGCCACTACTTTTCTAGCTCATCTATTTAATTTAGTTTCCGGTCTGCCACCAAAAGATTTCTCTTCTCTATCAATTGACACTAAAGCAACTTTGGGGAAAGAATCAATAGAAGAAGTTTTAAATAGATTTAGTGAAATTATTCAATCAAAGAGTGAAAATATTCTAAAAAGACTTTCTTAAAAAGAGCAAGCCCCACGTTTTTAGGCGTGGGGCCGAAGGCGCGCAAAGGTGATGTTATGGTTCCACAGCCCAAAGGCCGTGGTTAAACTGGAGATGATATTTCGGCGGTTTTTCCTCGCGATGGCTAAGGTTCACCGTGTGGGTCACCCTTCCTTCCTCAGGAGGATTAGCCCAAACATGAGCAAACCCCCAACAGGAAATCCTCAGGAATCTCCTCAGAAGCTCAACTGCCTTTTCGGACAGAGTGGTTGAGTTTTCACTTTGAGCCTCTTTGACGAAAGGAATTACCAGAACATCGAACTTCTTTTGAGTCCGAGTCCTGATGTGGACTCCCTGAGGTTGATAGCCCCCCTTCTGCACAAGCTCTGTCAGAAGACCAGAAATGGAAACCTCGGAAACTCCCTGAGGTCCAAAAACTGGTACTCCCGAGTCAGCAATGTCCCGGAAGCGGTAAGCTTTTCGGTCCATTTGCCGAGCCTGAGCAATGTGCTTTTCCTCTAAGGCTACCTCATTAGGGGACCGCCGCGGAATCCCTGCCTGCTCAAATTGCTGAGTCCAGTCAGGGTTGATGTTGAACTTTACCAGAATGATATCAGGAAGGGGAAGGGGTTTAATTTCTTTACCCTCGTCCCTCATTTTCTGGTGAGGTTCACACATCTCTCCAACTTTCTCAACAAAAGAACGACACCTCGCTCCTCCTTCTGTAGGCGCTATACAAGCGTACAACAATTAACACCTCCTTCTCAGTTTACTGCTTCGATTAGGACATATTGTTCCCAAAACAAGCTATTGTATTTCTGCTCCTCCGAAATCTGGTTATCTCTCGGAATGGGCGGGGTCAGAATCCCCGGGAAAGCACTGTAAATCTGAATTATCCCGGTTTCTCTTTTGGCAAGAGTAATGACTACTCTGTCTGTAATAGGACAAACCATCTTTACTACGTTGACCATTCCTCCTCGGTTGAAGCTTCGTCTAATTTTAACACCTTCGGAGAGTTCTTTTAGGGGCACCAGCCCCATTATCCCCATCGAGACATCCGAAGCACAGCCGAGTAATTGTTTCTTTTCATCCGGAGTTACAAGGTGGGGAAAATAACAAAAGTCGATTTTCTCCCGACCAATCCACTTCAGTTTCCGTTGGCCTTGCTGAATGTCTAGTTCAAGAAGACTCCTTGAGAAACGAATAACATCTTCTGGGGTCTCTAGGTTTGTCTTAGGATTCCACTTGGAACCAGGCATTTTCAGCCGGTCCTCAATGGATTCCCGAGTAGCCACTCCTTCAGCAACCATCCGCTGACTCCAAGCCTCTGGCACTACTTTAAAGTGGTGAAGAAGATGAAGCACGCTATCCACGGGAACAGAAACTTTTTTCACTTCTTCTCTTGTCACGCTTCCCTTATCAATCCCCCAAAACAACACTCCTTTAATTCGAATCGGAACCATAAACACCTCCTTTTTTACAAATTGGAGATTAAGTCTCCATAACTGTTAAAAGTATAACATTTAATTTTTATTTTGTCAAGAACTTGACAAAATAAAAATAATAATCTATAATATGAATAGTATCGGGGATAGGAAAATTTAATATTAAAGGAGGACAAATTGAATAATATCTGTTTCTGTGGAAAAGAAAAGAGGGAGAGCCGGTTGACCTGCCCAAGATGTTTTGAGCTCTACAGGGATGATACCAAAGGAAAAGTCGGCCTGCTCCAGTGGGTAAAAGGGCAGGCCCTCAATCGACTCAAGGAGCTCGGCGCCTCGGCAGAAATACCGGAGACAAATCTCGAAATCGACCTCAAAAGAAAGAGGGATGAACTCCGGGACTTAGAAGAGCAAGTGAGGGAGGAAACCTTCCTGACCTTACAAAAACAGCTCACCGGCGCCGGCCAGTTGCGGCAGGAGGAAGTGGATGCTCTCAAGGAAGACATCCGGAAAGGAATCTGGGAGGAAAAAGGAGGCAACCGGCTATATGCCGAGTTCAAGAACCTCGGGAGGGAAATCGAACAAAGAATTACCCCTCTCCGAATCCTTCTCCAGGAAATCGAGAAACTGGAGAAAGAACAGCTCTCAGCGGATAAACTTATCGACGCCGCTCTCGAATAACCTATCCTATCCCCTACTAAAGACCCTTGTGCCAAAGCATTACGCTACGGTGCAAGGGTCTCGTTATTTTATTTCCTTGATTATCTGATGTTTTTTTGCTATTTTAAAGAATATCAATGAAAAACTTGACGAAAAATTTTGTTTTTATTCTGTTGATTTTTCTGGCGATTTCGGCTGTTTTTTCTTTTCTTTCAAACCCGTTTCAAGAAGAAAAAGAAATATCGCTTACCCAATTAGTCCAAGACATAAATCAAGAAAAAATAAAACAGATAACCGTAACAGGAAACAACCTTCAAATTATTTATCAGGATAATTCAGGGGCAAAGTCAGTAAAAGAAGCTGGAACAGATCTGAGCCAGGTATTATTAAATTATGGGGTTGAGAAAGAAAAATTAAATAAAGTTTCCGTTGAAATAAAGCAGGAATCAAGTACCTGGACATGGCTGGGACCGGTTTTATACATTGTTTTGCCCTTTTTGATTTTTATAGTTTTCTTCTTGATGATATTTAAACAGGCGAGAAGTGGCGCCGCTCAGGCTTTTGATTTTACTAAGGCCAGAGCCAGATTATTCGGAGCCGGCGGTCCACCGAAAGAAAAGATTACTTTTAACGATGTTGCAGGTTTAAAAGAAGCAAAAGAAGAACTAAAAGAAATTGTTGATTTTTTAAAAAATCCCAGAAAATATTTACAAATGGGAGCCAGAATTCCAAGAGGAGTTTTATTGGTTGGATTTCCTGGAACCGGAAAAACTTTACTGGCAAAAGCAGTGGCTTCCGAAGCCGCAGTCCCCTTTTTTTCGATTGTCGGTTCAGAGCTAATCGAACTTTTCGTCGGCGTGGGCGCAGCCAGAACCCGAGACCTTTTTGCGACCGCCAAAAAAGCAGGAAAGGCAATAATTTTTATTGATGAAATTGATAGTATCGGCCGAGTCAGGGGAATCGGAGCTACCGGCGGCCATGAAGAAAGAGAACAAACTTTAAACCAGATTCTGGCAGAAATGGACGGCTTTGAGAGAGAAGACGGTCGTGTAGTTATCGCCGCGACCAATCGTCCCGATGTTTTGGATCCTGCACTCTTACGACCGGGAAGATTTGATAGAAGAATAGTCTTAGACCTACCCGATGTTAACGATAGAGAAGAAATTTTAAAGATTCATTGCCGGGGAAAACCCTTGGCTCTGAATGTCAATTTAAGAGAAACTGCCGAAAGAACTCCGGGGTTCTCCGGAGCAGATTTGGCGAATGTTGTTAATGAGGCGGCGATTTTGGCTGCCAGAAGAGGTAAACATCAAGTCTTCCAGGAAGAATTTTTAGAATCAATTGAAAAAGTTTTATTGGGACCGGCGAGAAAGAGCCATATTTTATCAAAAAAAGAAAAAGAAATTGCTGCCTATCATGAAGCTGGCCATGCTTTGGTTTCAGATTCTCTGCCCGGGACCGAACCGATTAGAAAAGTTTCAATTGTCGCTCGGGGTATGGCTGCAGGCTATACTTTGAAAATGCCGACTGAGGAAAGAAAAATTAAAACCAAATCGGA
>CAYHBF010000027.1:0-2363 GCA_964354835.1 uncultured Candidatus Saccharibacteria bacterium | reverse complement strand
AACCCGCAACTTCCACCGTGACAGGGTGGTGCTCTGACCAATTGAACTACACCCCCTCGACGCAGTACTATTATATCATATCTATTTTTTTTTCTCTAGTTGAGTCCAAAAAAGATTTAGAAAAACATTTATGTTTTTCTATATCTTGTGGAACTTTATCAAGAATTCTTGTAGCGTTACGGAAACTTTAATAAAAAAGTAATAAGAAAGACTCGTTACGAAAAAAAATATAGAGTAAAACATTTTCTGTTTGAAAATGTAAAACACGGAAAAAAGAAAGGAAGGAGTTCTACTAAAAAAAACTAGTAAAACAAGTGTCTAATTTTTTGAAAAAACCTGTTTTGTATGTGGTTGGCTTATAGTGCATTTTCTTAGGGTTGTGGTTCTAGGAACATATTGGAGATCGCCAGATAGTTTTGTTTAAAAACAAAAGATGAAACAGAGAGTATTTCACATAAAAAATGGTTTATGGTATCATATCTCTATGAGATTTATTACCCTGTATCTATTAATTTAAAATCATGTCAGAACTGAAAAGAAGCAGCATTAACGGTTGATAAAGGTGCGAGGGGGATAAATCTCTTTTTTTCCCTAAAGATTGAAAATTCAATTGTCTAAAAAAATTTGTCTTAAAATTTAAAGACAGGTTCAAATTTCCAAAATTATAATACAAATAAAATTCGAAAAAGTTTACACTCAAAAAAGGAGTGAAAAAGCCAGGGTTTCAAAACCCTTTTGGTCATTTGCCGCTCCAAAAACCTCATTTTGAATAAAAGATCAACGTAGTTTTTCAATTACTTGAGTTGATGCTTTAAAATATAAAATAACCAAATGTTTGATAATTTAATGGGCTGCTTTTTTTTTCAAAGAAAATAAAGAACTGAGCCGCAGAAAAAAAATTTGTCCCTTTCTTTTTTTTCTTTTGTTTTCAGGAAAGAGAATGAAAACTAATTTTTATGAGTATTTGATTAAAAAATTTTTAAAAAAATCGCTTTTTGGTTCCATATTTTCTATATTTCAAAAGAAACTTTTTTATTTCTTTTTTCCCACTATTGAATAAACAGGCGGCACCCAGATTCGAACTGGGGGATGGAGGATTTGCAATCCACTGCCTTACCACTTGGCTATACCGCCCTTCAGTCTCATTGAGAGAATCCTGAAGTTCTCGAACCTCTCCACCTGTCATGGTGATTAGATTGAAGTGACTTTGATTAAAAAAAAACGAAGGTTTGTCTATTGATAGTATCATAAACCTTTAAAAAACGATAAATCTTTTAAAAATAAAAATGAGCTCTACTAGGAAAACCCTTGTCAACGGTTCTGAAAAAATAAAAAATACTTTTGATCTCCGAAAAATGGAAAGAAACGATGTTTTTTTATTTTTTGGGGACGGAAAGGAAATAGACCACCAAATTGGAAAGACAAACTATTATTCACGATTTCAATTCTCCACGGAGATCCCAAATATCATTGACGTGCAACGACAAAGTTTCTATTCTTTTGTGGAACACGGCTTGAAACAAGCTTTTCAACAGCCTCTTACTTTTTCTACAGCAACACATGATATCGAAATTATTTTTTTTCCTGAAGGAATTCAATTTCGAAAACCTGAGTTCACTCAAAAACAAGCTTTTCTTTTAGGAAAAACTTATGGTTCATCAGTATATATACCAGTAGGAATTCAATCAAAAGTCTCGTCTACCTTTCGAATTGAATGGCTTTTTGTGGGAGTTTTACCACTTATGACGCAGCAAGGCCATTTTATTGTTAATGGGATTTCCCGCGTTGTTTTACATCAAATGATTCGAAATCCCGGTATTTATACTATTCCACGTGATTCGCGAACTCAGACTGCAACAGTTCGCATTGTTCCAGAAAGAGGAAGTTGGATCAACATAACTATTGATAAAAAAAACCGCATCTGGTTTTCAACTGGAACTCTCCGACGAAAAGTCTCTCTGCTTGTTTTTTTACAAGCGTTGGGACTTTCACTGGATGACATTTTTGCACGCCTTGAAAATTCAAGGATCCTTAAAAATAGTTTTGTCAATGAATTCGTCAATGGGAAAAGTCGTCATGATAAGGTTTTAGTCAATGCCGGTTTATACAAACATCCTGAGACTCAAGAGCAAGCATGGCAATATTTATACTCTCATTTTGTCGAGTATAGCCCCTATGCGCGAAAAGAATACTTTCTAGACCCACAAAAAGCACGAGACTTTTTCTGGAACGCTCTTTGGAACAAAGACAAGCTGGTTTTAGGTAAAATTGGGCGCCATCAATTTCGAGAAAAAGTTGGCAGCATGGAACCTTTAGAGAACTTGTCTCTCACTATTCAAGATATTTTAGGAGCAACTCAAGCG
>CAYHBF010000026.1:0-7082 GCA_964354835.1 uncultured Candidatus Saccharibacteria bacterium | reverse complement strand
CGAGATGCCGCGAGAAAGAAGATATTTTTTAGCCTCCTTGCCGCTGGAACTTTCTTCTAATTGTTTCTCAAAAAATCTGGTTGCCAGTTCGCAAATTTCATAGAGTCTCTGTCTTTCGGTCCGCCAGCTGGCGGATTCGGGACTCATTGGTTTTAATTCCACTCCGGCTCTTCGAGCCAAAATTCTAAGAGCATCGCCGAATTCAACTCCTTCAATATCTTTAACAAAGCCGAAAATGTCGCCCCCTTTTCCGCAGCCGAAACAATGCCAGATTTGCCTTGCCGGTGAAACAAAAAAGGAGGGCTTTTTCTCTGAATGGAAAGGACAAAGAGCCCGGTAATTCGCTCCGGTTTTTGAAAGTTTAATATAGCTTGAGATTACTTCAATTATATCAAGCCTCGATTTAATTTCATCGATTGGAGAAGAAATCATTTAAAATCTACTCTAATTTTAGTAATTTTTGAGTGTTTTTACAAGTTTATTATATAATTTAAGATATTCTAGGGCTGATTTTTGCCAGGAAAAATCTCCAGACATTGCTCTTTTTACAATCTCATTCCAGTTTTTTTGTTTTTGATAACATTTTAAGGCTTCTTTTAAAACTCCAAACAAAGCTTCACTTTTGTATTTTTCAAATACAAAACCATTTATTTTGTTTTTTACCGTATCGGCCAAACCGCCAGTTCTTCTAACGATGGGAATTGTTCCGTATCTCAAAGCTATCATCTGCCCCAAACCGCAGGGTTCAAACTCGGAAGGCATCAAAAAAATGTCACAACCGGCGTATATTCTTTGAGCTAAAATCGGATCAAACTTAATCTGACAGGAAATATTTTTTGGATATTTTTTTTCAAGTTCGCCCAGTTTTTTTTCGTATCCGGACAAACCCACCCCCAAAATTATTAATTGGATGCCCATTTTCACCAATTCCGGGATAACATCAATTATCAAGTCAACGCCCTTTTGAGGAGTTAATCTGTTAACAAACCCAATTAAAGGAGTATTTTTATTTTTCGGAAAACCTACAACTTCTTGGAGCTTAAGTTTGTTTTCGATTTTTTTCTGAAAATTTTTAAAAGAATAATTTACTTTGATATTAGGGTCGGTCTCGGGGTTAAAGAAATCTACATCAATGCCGTTTAAAACGCCATAAAGAGAACCTTTGCGCGCTTTTAATTCTTTGTTTAAGCCGGCTCCGTATTCTTTTGTTAAAATCTCTTTACTATAAGCAGGCGAAACGGTATTTAAGATATCGGCAGTCAAAATTCCTTGTTGGAAAATATTGAAATCATCATTTTTATCCCTGACTTTCAAAGATTCAATCTCATTTCCTTTTAGCCCAAGAAAATCTAAAATTTCTTTTGGGTCCCACCTTGCCTGATTGGCAAGATTATGAATTGTTAACAGGTTTTTAATTTTTAGCTTTTTTATTTTAATAAGAGCAGGCAAAATTGCCGTATGCCAATCGTGACAATGAATTACTTGGGGCGACCAATGTATGGCTGGAAAAATCTCCAGAATGGCCTTGGAAAAAAATAAAAATCTCCCGATTTCTTTAAAAGAACCGACAAAAGCTGTTCTCTCAAAATAAACATTATTTTCTCCAAAATATCTTTTATTTTCTAAAAGGTATAAGACAACTTTACTTTGAGGAAGGAAAGTTTGATAAACGTTAATTTTTTCTCCGTTAACCTTTATCCCGGAAGCGATTAATTGGGAAGGATATTTTTTTTCATCAATAATCCCGTACTTGGGAAGGATAATTCTAACATCCAGGCCCAATTTGTTCAGGGCTTTTGGCAGAGAACCTATGACGTCTCCCAAACCTCCAACCTTGGCAATAGGAGTGCATTCAGAGGCAACAAACAGAACTTTTATATCGTTTTTCATCATATTAAAAACTGATTTATTTTTTTTAAGAAGTGAATTCGGGCTTCTTTTTTAAATTTTTTAGATATGGTTTTTACCTCGTTAAAGTGTGAAAGTGAACCCAGGGATTGTAAGACAATTTCTATTGTAAAAAAATATTGAAAAAATTTTTGCTTTGATAGATTTAAATTTTTTAAAAAAAACTGGGAAAGATATTCATCTTTTAACCTTAAATAAACAGAGGCGGCATCGTGACCGAGATTTCCCAAGCCAATGTTTTCCCAATCCAGTAAAAAAATCCGTCCTTTTTTATCTTCCATCAAGTTATTCGGGTAAATTTCACCGTGGACGACTACCAAATTCCGAAGAGTTAAAATTTCTTTTGCTTTTTTTATCAAACTAGAAAGTTTTTCAATTTGATTTTTTCTTAAAAAAAGTCTTATTTCTTTCTGGTGCCACTTAAGAGCAAAATCAAAGTAAAAACCACCGAAATCTGAAAGCTTTGAAACGCTTCTTCTTATTTTTGAAGTATTGATTTTATTTAAAAAAGACACTATGCCAGCCAATTTTTTAATTTCTTTTTTGTCTAATTTTTTAAAGAAAAAATCTTCTTTTATTTCCAGCGTTTCTCCCTTTATAAATTCTTCTTTATAGTAAGGATATTTTCCCAAAAAACTGGTTTTTAACAATTGAGGTACCTTCAAATTTGGATTTTTGATTTTATTAAAAAAAATCAAGGCAGCTGCCTCTTTTTTCAGGGCGATTTTGGTAAAAGTCCTTCTGGGATTTCTTAAAATTTTAAGAACAATGTCTCTATTATTTTCTTTTCCTAAAACTAAAACAAACCTGTCTGAGGTTCTTATGATTTTTTTAAAAACTAAGTTCTCTTTTTGACAGATTTGATTGATTTCTGATTGAGATATCATTTAAACTTTTTTTGTCGCTTCTTCTCTTTTTATCTGAAGTTCCTTGATTCTGTCTCGGAATTGAGCAGCTCTTTCATATTCTTGAACTTTGGCTGCTTCCAACTCCTGTTTTTTCAAATGAATAATTATCTTATCGAATTCTTCGGGCGGGACATAAGGAGCTGTTGTATCGAGACGAAGTGCAATCTCTTCATCATAATGCTCTTTTACCAAATCCTCGACAATACCATATCTCTGCCAATCTAAGGCCAGAAAAACAATATTTTTATAAAGTTCTTGAGCTTTTTCTTTTGTTTTTTTATCAGCATCGGGAACAAACAAGATTGTTTCCATTAATTCCTTTGCTCCCTTTTCCAGTATTTCCAGGCTCCACCACGGTTTTGCCGAAGCCCACCAATATTGATCGGAATGGAGAGCCCGATCTAATAATTCTCTGGATTTACGGAGATCATTTCTTTTTGAAGAGTTAACCGTTTTTACTGCCAAATTAGTCAGTTGCCACTGGAGCTGGTGAATTTTATTTTTAGGATCATCCCACCTTGAAAATGGAATATTTCTAGCTAAATCTTTATGCATTAAAGTCCATGTTGCCTGAACCGGTTCGCAAACTTCTTCTTTAAAAAATTTGGGAAGCTCGGAAATTGTGACTGTTGGGAGTTCGTTTGATTGATAAATATCAAGTAAAAGTTTTTCCAAACCGGGACGATGGTGACCGAATGTTTCACCATCCATAGCTGTTAATAAATACTCGTGCTTTTTTAATCTTTCTCCAAGATCTGTCACCAAAATCGGACCTGAAGCCAACTGAGCGGATAAAATTTTAAAAGAAGTTTCTCTTTCCCGAAAAAATATTTTAAAATCTCCCAATCCTTTAATTTTGTAAATCTTTGAATAATCAGGATCTTCGCCGAGAAAACTGGCCTCATCAGCTAAAATCCATTGATATCCCAATCCTTTAACAATTTCGGCTATCTTTTTCGTAAAAGCCATTTCTGGAGGAAAAAACCCGACGGGTTTATAAATATCGCCAAAATACTTTCTATTAGTGAGGTGATTAAGTTTTATCTGGCGCACAATTTCATTTTCCGGAAGCTTGGGTAAAAAAGCATGAAATTTGGCCGTTTCGGTTAATTCTATCTGACCTTTTTTTACTAAATCTCTTATGTCAGAAACAACGTCTTTAAAGCCGTTTTTAATCAGAAGCTCAGTTAAACAAGCGTTAATATTAAGAGTTAATTTCGCCTTCGGTGAATTTTTTATAATAGCTAAAATTTTACGGTAGCTTTGATTGGTAACATTAGTTATAATTTTCTTTGTTTGGTTTGATGGTTGATAAATGTGTAAAAAATTTGCCCAAAACATAATAGTGGAAAAATTAACTTTTTGAAAGTCGGAGAGAAATTACCTTTTTGTATAAGGAGAGGTATTTTTTGGCCGAGGCTTCCCAGGAAAAATCAGCTTTCATTACCCGCTTCACTAATCCCTCCCAAGCCTTTTTATGTTTATAGGTTTCAATCGCCCGGATAATTGTCCCAAAAAGAGCGGTTGAGTCAAATTTCTCAAATAAAAATCCATTTCCTGAATTATTTCTCGGGTCAAAATCTTCAACGGTATCAGCCAGGCCGCCGGTTTTTCGAACTATCGGAACGGCTCCGTATCTCATTGCTTCCATTTGGGTCAAACCGCAGGGCTCAAACTTAGACGGCATTAAAAAAATGTCACAGCTGGCGAAGACCCTGCGGCCTAAGGTAAAATCGGAAATTGGGTGAAAACCGATTTTTTTGGGGAATTTTTTTGCCATTTCTAAGAAGAAATCTCGATATTTTGCTTCTCCCTCCCCAACTATTATAAACTCCAAATTGAAGTCAGAAACTAAAACCTCCATTATTGGGAACAAGAGATCTATCCCCTTTTGTTCAAATAGCCTGGTGACCATTCCCAGAAGAGGAATTTCTTCTGAAATCTCCAAATTAAATTCTTTTTGGAGATGAGTTTTGTTTTTTATTCTTCTTTCCAAATTGTTGTGATTAAAATTAAACTGGATTACTTTATCAGTTGCCGGGTTTAACTCTTTGTAATCTATGCCGTTCAAGACTCCAAAAACTTTTGTTCTTACTTCTTCCAACAGTTCATCCAAGCCTTCACCGTAATCTTTGGTTAAAATTTCTTTAGAATAGGTTTCAGAAACAGTATTGACCAAATCAGCATAAATTATGCCCCTTTTCATAAAGTTTTGTTTTATCAATCTCTCTGAGAACAATGGAGCAATTTCCGCCTTGCCATCATCGAAATCTAACTCTGAAATAGTTCTATGATCAAAAATTCCCTGGTGAAAAAGATTGTGAATTGAAAAAACGGTGGTAATTTTTGAAAGTTTGGAATTTTTGGAATACTTAGTCTTTAAATAATTTGATAAAAATCCGGTATGCCAGTCAGTAGCATTGATAATATCGGGAATCCAGTCGGATTTTTTAAGAAATTCCAGGGCCCCCCGACAAAGGAGGGCAAAACGAATGGGGTCATCGGAATATCCGTAAACATTGGCTCTTTTTTCGTAATATTCCATGTTTTCCAAAAAATAAGTGGGAGCGTCCGGTTCTCTTGGAGTATATTTTTTAACGTTACAAATCAAATTTTCATTTTCCGGGCTATCGGTTGGCACCTTTAAACCTTCGAGGATAGTCACCAAGGGATATTTTTTTTCGTCAATCAGGGCATACTTTGGCATAAAAATCCTGGCATCTACTCCCAATTTCCTAAGAGAGCTTGGTAAGGCTTTCATAACCTGACCTAATCCTCCAACAAATACGTAGGGAGCCACTTCGGCCGAAACAAAAAGCACCTTTAAAGGTTTTTTAAAGGGTGGGAACTTACATAAGATTTTTGATTTCATATTGTTAAATTACGATTTTTTTCTCGGGTTTTTTAGCAAAATAAAAGATGTAAATAATTTCCAACAATGCCATTGTATTTAGCAAAAATATGACAATAAACCACTTTTTATGGGAATTTCTGGCCGCTTTCCATAGGGCTACTCCTTTCCAGGGTATAGTCCAAACCAAAAGTAAAAATAAAATTGTTGATGATAAAAAAAGATTTTCCATAGTTTTTAATTATCCTGATAAATTTTTTTATCTAAATAATTTTTAATTATTTTTTTGCTTGGAGGAAAAAGTGGCGAAGGTAGATTATTTAAATCAAACCATTCCCATTTTGTAATTTCATCTGGCTCCGTTATCTTCGGCTCGCCTTCGAAATCAGTGCATAGAAAACCTAAGGTTACAAAATGATTATCATAAACTGCATCATTTGAAACGCTGATCACTTCGGGGTTTTTTATTTTAATTCCTGTTTCTTCTGATGCCTCGCGCCGGGCAGCTTCTTTCAATCCTTCTTGAAAATGAAGTTTTCCACCGGGCATTGTCCAAGTTCCTTCACCGTGCAAGAGACTCGAGGCTTTTTCCGGGACTTCGTGACGCTTCCCTAAGAGAACTTTCCCTCCTTTTAAAATCATTATACCAAATCCCACACCCGGCTTTTGAACTTGCCTTTCCATAAATTTTTTTATTTCTTAATGTTGCAGAATTTGTTTAGAATCTTTTTGGCTTTTTCAAGATTTTTGTCTTCGACTAAAACGTAGTCCGTTTCAAAAGTTGAAATGTACAATATACTGATCTCAGCTTTAGCGAGAGGTAAAGATAGCGAAGAAACAATGCCGGTGGAAACAAAGCCCAAAGGTCCTTCAACTTTGAAGGCTCGCCAAGTTCTTTCCACCAAAACCCCTCCTGGAATCTTATTTTCCGGACAAATAATAGAAAGCTCATCTTTCGTTCTGGCGATTAAGGAAGGTGTAATACCCTCTGTCGCCCAATAAGGCATGGGGCTGTTTTTATCAAAATGACAGATGCCCAACTTTTCGGGCAAAATAGAAAGCGTAAGTTTTGTTGTTTTCATAATATTTTTTCTTCCCGCTTTCACTCTTCCTGGCGGACAGTGTCCGCCGAAGCCGAGCTTCAGCGAGGCGAAGGCGGAAGGGGCGAGATTCGAACTCGCGATACCTTTCGGTATATCCGCTTTCCAAGCGAGCGCACTAGGCCTCTATGCGACCCTTCCATCTCCCTATTTTGGCAGCGCGGAAATCGCACTTACTATAATGGGATATTTGGTAAGAAATTTATAATTTAAAATTTTCAAGATTGTCAAAAAATCAGAAACTTCTTCTTGTAAGGTTTCTGGGCCGGCGAGGATTTCCCAGGTTTCTGCAATTAATTTTTTTGAGAAATTATT
>CAYHBF010000025.1:0-1705 GCA_964354835.1 uncultured Candidatus Saccharibacteria bacterium | reverse complement strand
GTTACGCATTTCCAGAGTCAACTCAGCCAAAATCTGAGTCTTCTCAGCGTCACCAGCCTTAGCCAATTCGTTTGTAGCGAATGGGCGCAGGTAAGCAACTGCTGCGTAATCTGGGTCAAGCACCAGAGCGTCACGGGTACGCATGAAGCGTGAAGGAACAACGCTCACAGTACCGAAGTCGCTCATGTAAACGTCAGCAGCGCCGATGATGGTCGTAGGAGCATCAGCAGGAGCCATGAAGCGTTGTGCAGCGATACCAGCGAAGCCAGACACGACTTGCTTGTGGTTAGGGCGAACCATCAACACTTTTGGTGAACCACCAGCGGTGTAGACTTCTGCAACCACAGTCTTCAAAATGTCTTCAGTGAAGGTGCGGTCAGTGCCAGTAGTACGAGCTGTCGAGCCAGAAGCACCAGCAGAACCGCCTGAACCGAAGTCACCGTTAGTTGCCAACCATGCTTGCAAGCCACCCAATTTACGGGCAGTAGAAGCGTCACCAGCAGAAGAGGCTTGGTTGCTCAACAAGATGGCTTCCATGTCGCGCTTGATTTCAGCAGAGGCTTTAGCCAAGCTGTAAGCCTTTTCAGACTTACGACCAGCTTTGTCCACAGCTTCCAAAGTACCAGAGACTTTTACAGTCTTTTGGCTGATCTGGGTGCGGTTGCCAGCGCGAGTAGTTGGAGACATAGTTGCATCAGATGCAGCAGCGCCTTCAACAGCGTAGTTAGAAGTGTTGACAGAAGCCAAGCTGTCAGTCTGCCACTCATTGTAAGTAGCAGTGGCTTTGCCCTTGCCAATAGTAGACATGAATGGAGTGTCTGTGGGGCTGATGTTATAGATAACGTCAGACAGGTCTTCGCGCTGACCAATAGCGGTGTAGGTTTGGTAGGTTGCCATGATTCAAGTTTCCTTATAAGAATCGTTCAAATGCGTTTGCAGCGTCACGAACTTTACCAGTTCGCTTCAACTGCGCCATTGTGTTTTTCTGCTGTTCTGAGGCAGTATTTCGTGGCGTTGATGTTCCAGCCTTCATCATCTTCGGAGCAGCTTCAACCTTTTTAGCGATTGAAGCCTTGTTGCCCTGAAGTTTTGAATACTTCATGCCATGATACAAACTCAAAACAGCCCGAGAATCGTACAACCCTGCAAGCTCTTGGTCACTCCAGCCAATAGACTTCGCGTAATCACGAATGTCTTTGCGGATTTGGTCGCCCTCTTTAGGGTTTCCGTAACCTGGGATAGTTGACGTAAGTTTCTGACTTTCTTCAGCGAGATGGCTTTGCAGGCGCTCAGATTGCTCGGCTTGTTGCTGTTGGGCAATGCGTTGCTGTTCTTGTTGCAGGACTGCTAACTGCTTTTCTCGTTGGTTCTGTTCAGCGACTTTAACGGCATAGCCGATTGGGTCAACTTCTTTCAAAGCCTCAAGATTTTCACCTTTGTTTTGCTGATTCAGGAATTGTTCCATCATCTGCAAGCGTTGGGCGTACTGGTCTCTTAATTTGTTTGCTTCTGCGATCTTTGTGCGTTCAGCTTCAACGACACGCTTATCTTCAGAGAGCTTTTGGGTTTTCTTTGTGTAGTCTTGGCCTAATTGGTAGCCCTCAATAAGCTGTTCAAGAGTAACTTCACGTTCTTCGCTAGCCGCTTTGACCTTAAAAGTGCTAGTTTGCTCTTGCTCTGCTTCTTCAGAATCCACCAACTCAGC
>CAYHBF010000024.1:0-1606 GCA_964354835.1 uncultured Candidatus Saccharibacteria bacterium | reverse complement strand
AATTGCCTTACCAATTTCAATTTTTTTCATTTCCGCCTCTAGGTTAATTCTACTCCTAATCCACCCTTTTTTACAAGGCCAAGAAGAGAACGAATTACTCTTATTTTGGTAGTGTCAAGTTTTTGTGTGTAAAGAACTGCTTAGCGGGTAGTTGTTATTAAGATACGTAAAGATACCGTTGGCGTAACGATTGGCAGAATCTTCATTTTGAAAAGTATTGTCAAAAACTTTCATTCTGCGTCTGACCTCGCGAAACTCGCGTTCTAAAATATTGGTGGTTCTAATTTTCGTCCAAATGTTTTTATCAAATCTCATGTAGGTAAAGCAGTACTCAATATTATGACGGAGCGATTCCGTGGCTTTACCTTCAGTTACATACCACTTTTTAACTACTTGTTTTGCTTTTTGGATGGCTTCATTTTCACTTTGGCTAGCAAAAATGATTTTTAAATCTTCGGCCATAGCGGTTTTATTTTTAAAGGCGGTTTTTCGCAAAACATTTCGCATCTTATGGACAATGCAAATTTGAATTGGCAAGTTTGGGAAAATTTCTTCGGCCGCTACTTTAATTGAGGTATGATCATCGGCAATGATTAATTTTAAATTATTGCCTTTAAGGCCTCTTTTTCTTATATTCCTCAGCAGGGCTTTCCAGCCATCAATGTCCTCAGTTCTTTGCAAAGAAAAACCCAATATTTTTCTTTGACCGTTTGGACGAATGCCCAAGGCACAAAGTAAAGTCGAGCGATTATCGTCCCAGCCGTAGCCCTTGGTTTTTTCCCAAATGCCGTCCAAAATTAAATACTCAAAGTTATCATCTAAAATTTGATTGTTTATGTTGGCTTCTTCGCGTTCGGCAAGTTCCTTGTAAATTTGGCCGACACGACCCTTGGATATGTTGGTCGAGAAACAGATTTTTGTCAGTTGTTTTATTTTTCTTTGCGATATTCCCATTAAATGCATTTGGCCGATTAATTTGGCAAATTTTTCTTTTTCTTCTTCAAAAACATTTAAACTTCGAAGTTCCATGCCGGGGATATCTTGGCGGAATCTCGGCACGGGAATGTTCTCAACTTTACCAAAAGTGGAAAACATTTGCCGAAAGTAATTACCGTTAAATTGCAGTTTCTCCTCGAATTGTTTTCGAAAAATCTCCATCTCGGCTTTAACTACCGATTGCACGGTTGCTCGAATCAGCTGCTTTAAACTCTCGGTAAAATTAGTCTCCAAAAACTTTTGCAAATCCTTTTCGCCGGCAAATACCGGCAGCTTTCTAATTGTGGTATGATTGCCTTGGGTAGGCATGATGTACCTCCTTTAAGTACATTGTCCTACCCGCTTTTTTATTTAGCAAACATTACACACTAAAAGTGTACACTATCGGTCAGCGCGCTCAGTACTGGCTCAACCACATCAAACCGGATATGGGGGGGGCTAGAACCTATGCATGGAAGGACTTCCTATGGACCGAAAGTTCGCAGCCGGAGAAATCCTTTGATGATATAAGTTTAGACGAAATCGCTTCGGGTATTGGTTTCTTAACATCACGGAGTTCGTGGCAATCGAATGCCAGTTGGCTTGGTTTTCAGGCAGGTGCTCTCTTAGC
>CAYHBF010000023.1:0-6124 GCA_964354835.1 uncultured Candidatus Saccharibacteria bacterium | reverse complement strand
CGACGTATATAAGTCTTCCGGTCCCGGTGGCCAATATGTAAATAAAAGAATGACAGCTGTTAGGATTACTCATTTACCTTCAGGACTTGCTGTTACCTCTCAAACGGAAAGGAATCTGCAACAAAATAGGGAAAATGCATTGAGTATTCTGGGAGCTAAGCTTTTGGAAAGGAAAACAATAATTGAGACGGAAAAAATGGGTAATAGAAGAAAAACCCAGATTGGCGGGGCAAAAAGAGCTGAAAAGATTAGAACGTATAATTTCCCCCAAGATAGAGTTACCGACCACAGAGTCAAAAAAAGCTGGCACGGAATAGAAAAAATTTTAAACGGCGAGATGGAACCAATTATCAAAATTATTCAGAAGCTGAACCTCGCATCAGCGGGGTGAGGCGGAAGAAGAGGTCGCAGAAACAAGTTTCTTCTCCCGTTTCGTCTTCGACTCAACGAACAAAGTTATCTACAACTTCTAACGCTGGGTTAAACTTCCCTTTTCTATTGCTTCAATATCATCCTCATATTGGCTGGCAAGCCTCAAAACCGAATCTCCGTAGAATCGGTATTTTGTATTTACAGTGCCAGAAAAATAAATCATAGCTGCCTTCCATTCGGCATCTCGTGTTTTTGCTCCAGCTCCATAATCTGACAGATAAAAAGCGGCAGCCAAAAATGCATCTTTAATATCCCAGGGATCAGCTGCTTTACCCGTAATTGCTTTAACTCTGTCTCGGTATCTCATCCAAGTCGAGGGAATAAACTGGGCCGGCCCCATTGCCCCACCCCAACCATATTCCATTGGACAAGAAACCGGAGTATTAAAAGGGTCTCTTCCTAGCTCTTGAGTGATTGATAAGAAATAAGGAACATCTCTGGTTGGACTCATGGTTTTGGGCGCTTTTTTTCCGGTTTGAATTCTGACTCCTTCTCCGGTTTTAGTATTAACTAAATAACATTGGCCAACATTTCTTCCTATATTTGATTCCTGGGTTAAAATGGCTAATAAAAAAGCAGGTCTAACACCGGTAAGGGTCTCTGCGTATTTTGCAATTTCATAGGCTTCGCCAAAAGTAGGAGCCTTGGGCACGCCAATCAACTCAAAAATTCGGGTTCGAATTTCTTTGGCTTTCTTTTGGGTTTCGGTTAGCAATTTTTGATACTCTGACTCCTTGCCTTTGGTCTTTTCTAAAATTGATTCCTGCTCTTTTTTGGTAGTCTGACTCTCCTGTTTTTGAAGAAGCTGAATTTCCAGTATCTTTTCCAAATCATCTTTTTCTTCGTCCAAAGATTGTTTTTGGCTTTCTAAGTATGATTTTAAGCTTTTAATATTTTCCAAAAGCTCCTGGTTTTTAGTACTTAGTGACTCCAAGGCCACCAGGTTATCAAAAAAATCAGAAATTTCTGGCTCAGAAAGCAAAATTTCAATTAACGACTTCTGGTCTTCTTCGTAAATAGTTCTTAAAATATAAGATAACTTTTCTTTAGAATCTTCGATTTTTAAGGAAGTTTTTTCAATAGAGCCTTCGGTATCATTAATTTGAAAAGATAAGTCTTTAATCATAACGTTGCTTTGTTGAATTTGGAGATCTAACTTTGCAATTTTTTTCTTTAAAATAGAAATCTGGTTTTGAAGAGTTTTCTTTTCTTGTTGGGTCTTGGTGATATCTCCTTCATACTGAGAAATCTGTTCCTCCAAATTTTTTAATTCATCTTCCAGCAATTTACGTTCTTCAATTGGTGAAAGCTGAGCAAAACAAAAAATGGTCGACAAAACAAAAACCGCCAATAAAAGAGATGATAAAAAAATTTTTGAAATACGGAAAGACATCCTTAATTGGATATTAGAAATTAGGATTATTTTTTTTCCTCTCTTGTCTCCTCCACCACCTCTTTTTCTTCAACTTTTTCTTTCTTTTCAACCTTTTCTACTTCTTCCACCTTTTCTTCAATTGGTTTTACCAATTCTTCTTCAACTTTTTCAAGAGGAGAAACCGAGGCAACTATTTCTTCTGGTTTTTTTAAAATTTTTACTCCCTCGGGAGTTTTCAAATCTGAAATTTTAATATTGTCTTCAAAGGTCTTCAGGCTTTCCACTATAACCTTTATTTCTTTTGGAAGGTTTTGAGGTAGAGCCCTAACCTCTACTTCAGAAATATCTTTTACTAAAGTGCCTCCCAAATCTTTAACCGCTGGAGAGAGTCCTTCAAAAACTAAGGGGACTTTAGCGGTAATTTCTTTTTCAAGTATTGGTTGATAAAAATCAACGTGAATTGGTTTGGAAGTTACTGGATCTCGTTGGACTTCGTGGATTAGAACCAGTGTTTTCTGTTCTTCAACTTCTAAAGAAATCAATGTGCTTTCTCCAGCCTGTTGATAAATTTTTTCAAATTCTTTTAAGTTGATTTCAATAGGAAGGGCTTTTTCCCCTAAACCTACGGTCATTTTTGGTCCATAAAAAATAGCGGGTAAAACACCACCCTTACGAAGAGTTTTCGTTTTCCTTCCCATATCCTTGCGAATTTTTGCCTTTAAAGTAAACATGTCACTTTATTATGCGAATGATTTGGACTGGGCAGATGTCGGCTGCTTCTTGATTGCACTCAATTTTATTTATTTCTAATTCTTCGTTTCCAGTTTTTTGATTTACTTTTGAATTCAAAAGTTTGGCCTTTCCGTCTTCGGCTATCTCCCAATATTTTGAACACAAAGCCGCGCAAGAACCGCAGCCAATACATTTTTGACGTTCGTGAATAATCTTCATGGTTTATTTTTTTCTAATAATAAATTTCTTTTCTAATTCTTTTAGGGTTTCCATTACTCCGGTATACTCCAACTCAGACATAGGCAACATCGCCGGTCCAGAAAATCCTTGTTTTCTTATCTCTTCCGCCTTCTGGCTGACTTTCATTCTAACATAATCCCAATAAGGCTGGTCAAAACAATCTGCCGGCTCGGTTAATTTACCATCTTTTACCGAAAACCCAAGACAACTGATAACCGGCGGTCCGTCAAAAAAAGAAATTGGTGAATTTTTCTTTACCGGCATTAATGGCCCATTGTGACTACCCCGCAAAAATCCTGCCACATAATGACCGATAGCATAAGGCGACAAAATTTCCCCTGTTGCCGGAAAATCTTTTTGCGACCTAACCAGCATTACTGGATCATCTTTTCCGACATATTTCCCGGCGATATTGTGCAATCTTGTTGTTGAAGCCGCCACCACTTGTTCTCCCGAAGCCCGCGACCAGACCGATTCAATTATATAACGACCGTTATCCCTTAATAAAGCCGCTAAATCATATGTTTCTTCTGGTGTCACCAATTCAATCACTTTATCCGCTTCGGTATAATTAACATCCATTACTATCCACTTGAATCCCTTTTTGAGAGTCGGTGCTAAAATTAAACCCGCACAATGCATTGGGTCAGAAAAAGTTAAATATAAAGGCAGATTAAAGGCTCCTGGCTCTGTTTTGTCCGCCGCAAACATTAAAAATGGTTCAGCCGTTCTTTCCTCAATTTCCATCTCCGCAACCTGAGGACCCATCCCTTTAATATTTCCAGAAAAAGCTGTTATTAATAAATCCTGTCCTGCACCGTAAAGACCTTGTGATTTAGCCACTTCTGCGCCAGCAAAAAGCGCATCCCAACAAAGCTTATGAATATCTTTGTTCCCTGCACCTTTTTGATGAGTTGTTAAAATGGCAATGTCATCCCCCGTATAGCCGATATAATAATCAATTATTGATTTCTTGCCTTTTTCTTTTATATAATTTTCGACAGTTTCAAGAAGTTTTTGGCTCGGTTTTATATGTCCGCCGATAGAACCGACGTCCGCTTTTATAATTGATAAAGTAATTTTTGCCATAGTTTATAAAATATTTATTTACCAGTTCGACCTTTTAATTGTTTTTCTTTTTTAGCAACCTTTATTGTCGTTTTAATTACGGTATCGGGATTTAATGACATTGATTCAATTCCCTGCTCAACCAAAAATTCAGCAAATTCATTATACACTGAAGGGGCTTCGCCGCAAATACCGACATATTTTTTCCTTTTTTTGCAAACTTTAATGACCTTGGCAATCATTTCTTTTACGGCTTCATTTCTTTCGTCGCCCCTATTTGAAACCAAAGCCGAATCTCTATCTAATCCTAAAACTAATTGAGTAAGGTCGTTTGAACCAATACTCATTCCGTCAAAAATTTCCAAAAACTTATCGGCCAAAATAACGTTTGAAGGAATTTCGCACATTACAATTACCCTTAAATCATCATTTCCTCTTTCTAATCCGTTTTCTTTCATTAAATTCAAAACTTTTTTTCCTTCTTCAACCGTCCGGCAAAATGGAATCATAACCCAAATATTTTTTAGACCAAAAACATTTCTGACCATTTTTATTGCTTCACATTCCATTTTAAAAGCCGGCCTAAATTTTTCATCATAATATCTTGAGGCTCCTCGCCAGCCTAACATTGGGTTTGCTTCTTCTGGTTCAAAAATTTCCCCACCAATTAAAGTCCGGTATTCATTTGTTTTTAAATCAGATAGTCGGACAATTACTGTCTTCGGATAGAAGGCAGCAGCAATTTGAGCAATCCCTTCGGCTAATTCTTTAATAAAATATTCTTTTTTATTATTGTGTTCGACGGTAATTTCTTCGATCTGTTTGATAATTTTTTGGAGATTTTTTTGCTTTTTACTTTGAATTTTGAGTTTATTGAAATGGTAAAGAGCCAGTGGATGAACTCTAATTTTTTCAGCCAAAATAAATTCAATTCTGGCTAATCCTACTCCTTCATTCGGCAAAAATGAGAATTTAAAAGCGTTCTCTGGCGCACCGATATTCATCATTATTTTTGCCTCCAATCTCGGAATTTTTTTTAAATCGTATCTTTTGATTTCAAAAGGAACTTTTCCCCAAAAAACCTTCCCATTCAATCCCTGAGTACAATCAACGGTTATCATCTCGCCAGTATTTAAAATTTGAGTTGCTTTTTGGGTGCCAACAATTGCCGGAATTCCAAGTTCTCTCGCTACTATTGCAGCATGACAAGTTTTGCTACCCTCATCTGTTACAATCGCCGAAGCAATTCTCATTACCGGAACCCAATCAGGGTCAGTCATTTTTGTAACCAATATTTCTCCTTTTTGAAATTCTCCAATCCTTGAAATACCAGGAATTACTCTTATTTTTCCCTGGCCGATTTTATTCCCAATGGCAATCCCAGTTAAAACTGGCTGTTGTTTAGTTTTTATTTTATATTCCTCGTAAAAATTTTTGACTTTTTGAGAGAAAACGGTCTCTGGTCTTGACTGAACTATAAATAGCTGATTTGTTTTTCCGTCTTTTGCCCATTCAATGTCCTGGGGAGTTTTGTAATGATCCTCAATGAGACAGGCCCATCTGGCCAAAGTTAAAATTTCTTTATCAGTCAAAGAAAAATTTAACTGATCCTTCGGTAAAACCCAAACTTCTTTCAACCCGCCCTCTTTTTTAAATACGTATTTTTTTGTTTTCCGGCCTAAATTTTTTATGATAATCGATTTGTAACCTCGCCTTAGGGTTGGCTTGAAAACGCAAAATTGGTCTGGCGTAATTTTCCCCTTAACAATCATTTCCCCTACTCCAAAAATAGAATTAATTAAGACAATGTCTCTAAAACCAGTTTCGGTATCTAAAGTAAATATTATACCCGAGGAAGCTAAATCACTTCTTACCATTTTTTGAACTCCTACCGAAAGCCCAAGTTTGAGATTGGAAAACCCCTTTTCTTCGCGATAGACAATGGCCCTGTCGGTAAAAGTGGAAGCAATAGACTTCTTTATCGCTTCTAGCAAATTATTTTCTCCGGAAACATTTAAATAGGTCTCGAATTGGCCGGCAAAAGAAGCGCCAAGTGTATCCTCAGCAACCCCTGAAGTTCTTACTGCCACATCAGGATTTGAACCGTATTTTTTCCCCAATTCTCGATAAGCCGTAATTATTTCCTTTTTTAAATCCTCCGGTAATTTTCCTCTCAGAATAAGATTTCGGGACAATTTTCCGGTTTTTTGCAAACTTTTGATGCTTTTGGAGTTAAATTTCTGAAAGATTTTTTTTAACTCTTTGTCAATTTTATTA
>CAYHBF010000022.1:0-16806 GCA_964354835.1 uncultured Candidatus Saccharibacteria bacterium | reverse complement strand
TTTTTTGGTAATAACTTCCAGTTATTTTTTTCTAAAAGCCATAGAGAGCAAAAAATGGATATGGTGGTTTTTTTACGCACTTTTTGTCAGTTTGGGAATTTACACTCATTATTTTGTTGCTTTTTGGGTTATTTCTCAGGGAATTTATCTTATTTTTATTTTCTATAGAGAATTTGGATTAAAAATTATTAATTGGATAAGAGATAAAAATTTCAGGCTTGCCCTGATTTCCTACCTTTTGGTCTTTATTTCTTATATTCCCTGGCTGCCCACCCTCTTTAAACAATTCACTCAAGTTCAGGAAAGTTATTGGATTCCGCCAATGAATATCTGGTCTATTCCTAATACTTTTTCCAAAATGACAATTGGCGTAACGCTTGATCCGGCAAAAATGCGGTATTTTTTAATTTTTTTGTTGGTAATGGTCTTTTTAGCTATTTTTTTCTTTTTAAAGAGAAGGCAAGAAAAAGAAAAATGGCTGATTTTTCTCTTGCTTATTTTGCCATTTTTATTGACCATCATTCTTTCTTATAAAAGGTCAATATATATTGACCGCTATTTTATTTTAGGTTTTCCTTATTATTCGATTTTTATAGCCGGCGCAATTTTGTCAATCAAAAATAAACCGGTGAAAAATTTTTTCATAGCGATTACTCTTTTGGGAGCCTTTCTTACTTTTCCTGTCAACTGGACAACTTTAGACGCAGGTAAAAAGCCGGGGATGGCAGCAGCAGCAAAATATACTAATCAGGAAGTAAAATCAAATGAAAAAATATTTGTTGGTTCTTCTCTGATATATTTTGTTTTCAAATACTATAATCAAGCTCCCGTTTATCCAAAACTCTATGCACCGGGATCCCTTCCCCACTTCTCTGGAACAGCCATCCTCTCTAAAGATGATATTATTGTTGATTTTAATCAGGAAACAAAAAAAGATGATGTGGTCTGGATGATTAACACTACGGGCTTTGGAAATTACCAACCCAATATTCCCAATAATTGGTTTAAGGAAGAAGAAAAAGGCTTCCAGGAGGTTCAAAATTACCAGGGCTGGATAGTTGTTACCAAATACAAGGTAAAGTAAGATGAATTATTGATTATAAGTTTCGGGAAAGATATATACTTTCTCAAATCTCAAATCAATATATCCTATATTCCTCCTCTTTTCGGGAGGAATTCTGTTTTCTAAAATTGCGTCGAGCTTTGTTAATTGCCAATCCAAATCTCCCCTGGGATTAAAATAAATCTCCCAACCCTCAAGGGTTTTAACGTTTAACCTTTGTTCAGACGCTATTGTCACCTCTTCCAATGGAATTTTAAAATCTTCCTTTAAATCCGACTCAATTTCTAAAATTGAGGTTAGAATATCATTCTCTGCCACCTTGCTTCCCAAGTTAATATCTTGACTCAAGGTCGGGTTTTTAATCTTTAAATATTCTTCGCCATCGGGAAAAATTTCATCAAAAATTACCCCTTCTTTATCAATAAGAAAATATTTATCGGAATAAATAAAAATGGCTGCTGGTTTTCTATCTTCTATCTTGACCAACAATTTATCGGGAAATTTTTTTTCAGTATCAATTTTGGCAATTTGAGGAAAAAATTGCAAAATTTCCTGATTTATTTTATTTAAATTGCAGAAAAAAATATAGTTTCCCTCGTGGGATAATACCCATTGAATTCTGTTTTGAATGTCTTCTGTCGAAACTTTTTGATTCCCGCTGATTTTAATTTCTTTTATCTGAAAAAATGTAGTAAAAAACAAAAAATAAAGCAATCCGCCAATGATAATTAAAATCAAAATTGTCAGCCAAAAAAATCGATTGCGTAAAATCGACTTTTTCTTTTTCAACCGGTATGGTTTATGATAAGTTTTCATTTTTAAAGTCTTCTTTTGGTTTTTCTTGCTTTTTCAAAAAGATAAATCAGCCAGTATTTTTTAGAGAATGGGGAATCTTGAGCCTTCATATACTCATAAACCTTACCTCCAAACCCCATTTTGAATAAAGTTGGGCCCGCCCAAGGATGCCGGGGATTCTTTTCCGGATCGACATATCCCCAGAAATCAAACAAATTACACCCTCTCTTTTTTGCCTCCCTTATTGCGGCCCATAAAAGCAAATAAGGAATTGAAAATTTTTGGTGCTTTAAGCTGGAGGCGGCCTGGTGATAAAAGCTTATTCCTGACCAAAAAACAACTAAGGCGGCAGCTACGAGTTCTCCCTTGTATTTTCCGAAAAACCACAAAATTTCTTTATCTTTCGAAAAAACCTCAAATTCATTCTTTATGTATTCGAAAGAAAAGGGCACGAATCTCTGTCTTTTAGCAATCTCAATATTAAGTTTTTGATAAATTTTTACATCATCTAAAATTTCGCTTTCTTCAATCGAAACATCAGGTTGTTTCAATGCCTGACGAATTGAATAGCGGGTGGTCTTTCGCATATTTTTAAAAAGTTCCTCTTCAGGAAGCGTTATGTCAAGCTTCCAGGTATCTTCATAAGCATTGGCATGCATTGGAGAGTCAATAAATCCCAATTCTTTAAAAATTCTTTTATTTTCCTCGTTATTTTGCCACAAAGGATTCATCCGAATAAAGGTACAATTTTCTTCTTTCCCAATTTTTTTTAATTCTCCTAATAAAATTTTAAGAATCTCAATTTTTAATGATAGGCCGCCCTCCCCCGCTATAAGCGGGGCTACGGAGGGCGCGTGTTGAATTAAAAGAAAGGTTCCTCTTTTCGCTTTTATTTTAGATATTAAAGCTGTTCCGATTAATTTTTCTCCATCAAAAATTCCCAATCGCCAGATTTTATTTCCCATCTTAATTTGAAACTCTCCCCAGTCCCAGGACTGCAGAAAAGTTTTATCTCTGCCACCTAAAATAAAATTCTCCCATATTAATTTTTCTGTTATTTCTTTAACTTCCATATGATTTCAGGAAATCGGCAATTTTTTTTGCCTCTTTGTCCGAAATATTTATGTGCGTTGGCAAATTGAGCGTCTCTTTGGCTAATTTTTCAGCTTCGGGACAGCTGCCTATTTTGTATTGAATTTTATCTAATTTCGTATCAGGGGGAGCAATCGGACCTTCATACCAGTCCCCTATTAAAATATTTTTCTTCCAGGCTTTTCTGATAATTTCATGAGCTCTGGGATGTTTTATGGTAAATCTCAGATAAATTTGTTCGGTGGCTGACGGTAATTCAAAAGGGGTATTTTTAAGTTCATTATAGTAAAAATTAGCGATTTCTTTCCTGTGATTATTAAATCTTTCTAATTTTTTAAATTGATTTAGAGCCAGAATTGCCAGAGCATCGGGAAGCCGTTTGGGAAAATAATTTGGTTTTTCACCGAATTTTTCTCTCCACTGAACAGCCTTTGAAAGAATTTGAAGCTTTTGAAATAAAACTAATAAATATTTTCCTAAGATTTTGTAAGTTGGCAAAATTAAGTAATTAATTAAAATTGGATGCAACAATTGTTGTTTTATCCAAAAATAAGAAGGGTAGCCAATTTTTTTCTGATATTCTTTTATTTTTTTAGCTAATTCGTCGTCGTTTGTCACTACCATTCCGCCATAAACTGAAGAAATTACTTTATCGCGAGAAAAACTGAAAAATGCCGCTTTCCCGAAGGTACCAACTTTTCTTCCTTTGTAGGTAGCGCCTAAGGCGTGAGCGCAATCTTCAATTAAAATTAGATTGTTCTTATGACAAACTTCTAAAATCTCATCCATATTAGCCGGCAAACCGAAGGTGTGTTGAACCATTACTGCCCTGCTTCTCTCGGTAATTTTCCGTTTTAGATCTTCAACGTCAATATTAAAAGTCGTTTCATTACAATCAACGTAAACAGGCTTTAAACCCGACCATATTATTGGATTTGCTGCGGCATTACAGGTGAAGGATTGTAAAAGGACTTCATCCTCCTTCGCTAAAGCTTCCTCCTTCGCCCCCTTGGCTTCGGCGGACAAGACGGAGGACAAGATCGCCATCAATGCCGACCTGCCACTGTTAAAAGATATGGCATACGTGCCCGCCGAAGCTTTAGCGAAGGTGGGTTTTACTCCCAAATATTCTTTAAACTCCTCCTCCAATTCAGCTGTCCGAGAACAGTTCTCGGACAATTCTCTCTTCCAGAGCCAAGGTTGAAAAATCAATTTAAAAGCTAACCAAATATCATCTTTTTCAGTATTTGGAGATAAGGATATTGAAATTGGTTTAATATATTGACAGATTCTCATAATAATTTAATATAGAAAAGAAAGGAGGGCTTCAAAAATGAAAATAGAATTACAGGGTATACCAGGTTCTGGCCACATTGGGCAAATAGAATTTATTTCTGAACATCCTGATGCTCCTAAAAAAAATTCTGCCGATGACGACGTTTTTGCAGTTTTAGTCAAATTGGAATCAATTGTCGTCAACGGCGAAAGATTTTTCAACTACACCAATCCGATGGAGCGAACTACAGGATGGGGCGTACGGTTCGTGAAAGATAGGTAGCTTCTGAATTCAGTCTGTATTACTATAGTTTTATGGACCACTCAGTCAAATAAAAGAGTGGTCTTTTTCTTACATTAACAAGCTACTGAAGTAATAAACTAATCAACTGTTTTGGCGCTCTACTTTCTAAAAGAACTATATCCCCCTCTTTCGAAAACTCTTTTATCTTATTAAAAATTTCTTTTTGGTTGTCTAAAAATATAGATTTTTCACCAGCCCCTTCTTTTATCTCTTTAAATCTCTCTTTTGTTGTAATTATTGCCAGGTCGCAAACCTCACCGATTTTTTGACCGATTCTTTTATGGACTTCCTTTGAAGCTTGACCTAACTCAATTAAGCATGGCATTACGATTATTAGTTTACCCTGAGTTTGACGAAGGGTTTTTAAATACTCCAAATGAGCTATCACCCCATCTGGATTTGCCGAATAGGTAGCATCAATGACTTTTAATCCGTTTATTCCTTTTTTAAAGTGAATTCCGGCGAATTTGTTTTCAATTTTCTCCAAAGCGTTGCTTATCTCTCCATTCGTAATTCCTAATTCTTGAGCCACCATTTTTGCTCCTTCAATGTTCTCCAAGCCAGCTAATTCAACGTTTTCTCCATAAAGAAATTTCTTAATTTTTGTCTGATTATACAATTCTACACAAAATTTATTTTTAGCATTAAAAAAAGCTGTGCCGTCTTCGGGCAAGCTCTCTATCAGTTCATATTTGGTCTTAATTATATTCTCCAGAGAGCCGAAAATAGCCAAGTGCTGCTCGTTAATACCGGATAAAATACCTATCTTTGGCTTTGTAATGTCGCATAGAAGTTTTATTTCTCCACGGCAATAAGCGCCCATTTCAACGATGAAAATTTGATGCTCGGGCTTTAAATCGTTCAGGACGCATTGCGCTACTCCCATTTCGGTATTTTGATGTTCTTTTGTTTTTAAAACGTTAAACTTTTCGGATAAAATTGCGTATAAAAATTCTTTGGTTGAAGTTTTGCCATAGCTTCCGGTTATGCCAATTACTAATAAATTTTTAAATTGTTCGCGCTTCCTTATTGCTTTTTTAATAATTTGGTTTCTTCCCAAAATTGCTAAGGGTTGAAAAAAAAGAACAATGGATGAAATAATTATTGGAGTAAATAAATCGAAAATGACGATACTTGTCACTAAATTTAATTTTTCATGAAAAATAAAATAGAGAAAGATAGCTAAAATCAATCCTATAAAAGATAGAAGAAAAATAATTTTTTTGGTAAAAACTGGTGTTTTTACTCTTCTCTGAAAAACATCTTTAAGAATTTTTAAATCTTCTATTAAATAAATAACTAATAGCCCGAATAAAGAAATAAAAAATTCGAGGGTAAGATCGTCTGCGAGTAAATACCAATAAATAAATATAAAAAGAAAAAGAAGTTTTAGTAAACAAATTTTATTAAATAAAAGCTGCCTCCCTTTTTCTGTTCTAAAATGGTCTAAAAATCGGCTAAAACGATATTCTTTTAGCTGCCAGAGATAAAGCCAGAATAAAATAGCCTTAGTTTCACGAATAAACCAAAGAGTGCTTAAAAGATAAAACATAATCGCAAATTATTCTATTGATTTGATTTAAGAAATTTGACCACTATTTCAGCTAATTTTTCTGGGGCCTCCAAATGAGGACTATGACCGATTTCGGGAATAAGTTTTATTTCTGAATTTTCAATTTTTTCTTTAAAAATGTAAGCATATCTCATCGGAACCAGTTTGTCGTTCTCTCCCCAGACTATTAAGGTTTTAACTTTTATTTGAGAAAGCTCGGTTAAAAGGTCTTCTTCAAGAACTTTTTTTATTGTTTCTTTCATCGTACTATTAGCTTTTACGTAATCCTTGTGGCGTAAAAAAATATAAAAAAAATTCTGCGCCCCGTCTCTAAATCTTGCCAGATGTTTTGGGGTAAAAATGGCGTTCCCAATTCTAGCCGTCCAATAGATTAATCTGGTTTTAAGCCCGGGTTTTGGTTTAATTCCGGCTGAATCGCAAAGAATTAGGCTTTTTATTTTCTCCGGATATTGAGTAGCAAATTTAATTGCAATTCTTCCGCCAAAAGAATGAGCTACCAAATAAAATCTTTCTATTTTCAGATAACTTATGAAGTCTGTCATCCATTTTGTGTAATCGGACAGACTCCAGGGTTCTGACGGCGTAATGCTTTTTCCAAAACCAGGGAAATCAGGGACAATTACATTATAGCCCTGATCAGCTAAAATATCCTGGACATCAATCCATGAATCCGAAGAACCTCCCCAGCCGTGCAAAACCAAAATAGCAGGACCTTCTCCTGCAATTTTATAGTTTATTTTAAGATTATTAATTAAAGTTATTTTCTCTGTCATTGGATTACTTTAAATGGCAAATATTTTTGTAAAACCTCTGGCATCAAAATACTGCCATCTTTTTGCTGATAATTTTCAATAATCATTAAGATAGGTCGTTGTGAAAAAGCGCTACCATTCACCGTATGAACAAATTTTAATTGTCCTTGTTTTGTTCGATAACGAATATTAAGTCGACGAGCTTGAAAATCAGTACAATTGGAAGTTGAATGAGTTTCCCGATATTTATTCTCTAAAGGCAACCAAGTTTCAATATCATATTTTGCTGCGGCAGGTCTTCCTAGGTCTCCAGTACAAATATTCACTACTCTGTAAGGCAATTTTAATGCTTGCATAAGCCTTTCTTCTAATTCAAGGAAAAATTTATGCTCTTTTTTTGAATCTTCTGGTCGGCAAAAACTAAACATTTCCACTTTGTCAAATTGATGCACTCTGAGAATCCCCTTTGTGTCTTTTCCATAAGAGCCGGCTTCTCTTCTAAAACAAGTTGAGAAAGCTACATATCTTTTTGGTAATTCTTCTTCTTTAAAAGTTTCCTCTGCGTGCATTGTACCAATTGACTGTTCAGCCGTACCAATCAGATATAAATTATCCTGAGGCAGATAATAAGCTTCTTCTTTATCGTTTTGCTCTAAATAACCCATCCCTCGTGCCATTTCGGCTTTTAACATAACCGGCGGCAGTACGGGAATAAAACCTTCTTTAGTCAAAACGTCAAAAGATAATTTAATTAAAGCGAATTCTAATAAAACTACTTCATTTTTTAAATAACCAAATCTGGTTCCCGCAACTTTGGCTGCCCTTTTAACATCAATTAAGTCTAACTTTTCAGCAATTTCCATATAATCTCGTGGTTTAAAATCGAATTTTGGTTTTTCTCCAACCTCTCTTAAAACCTTATTATCCCTTTCATCTTTTCCAACTGGCACATCATCTTGGGGCAAATTGGGAATTTGAAGCATTAACTTATTAAACTCTTCGTCTAACTTTTTTGCGGTTTTGGTCAGTCTGTCGCTGTTTTTATCTAATTCTCTCATTTGAAGGATGATTTTTTGTTTTTCCTTTTCATCTTTTGTCTTAGAAATAGTCTTGGAAGATTTATTCTTCTGGGACTGCATGTTTTCTAAGACTTGCAATATTTCGCGGCGTTTTTTATCCACCTCCAAAAGCCGGTCTATATCAACCCTAATTCCTTTATTTTTAGAACCTTCTTTTACGATTTTTGGATTTTGACGGATAAGTTTGATATCAAGCATGTTTTTTTCTAAGCTTTTTATAGATAATAAATAAGCTAAAAATTCCAATAATTAAAAAAACAAAATTTAGAGACCAGTATAGTTTTGGACCCATAAAAAATGGATTGTAATGAGAAGGCCAGAAAGGAAAAACATCATAATGAACTATAGAATCTAAAAAAACGTGTAAAACCCAGGCAGAAAAAGAGGAAAAAAATAATACTTTGTAAGAAAAGGGCTGGGAGATTTCGATTTTCAAAGAAATTCGGTCTAAGTTCTTTCGAAAAATCCAGAGAAAAAAACTTAAAATCAAACTTCCCAAAATTGCTCCTAAAATTGAATGTAAAAAACCGTGGTGTGGACAGTTATAACACCTGCCTATCAGAAGTAAAATTAATGGTTCGGCATCCATCACCACGCTTCCCAACAGAACTGCCCATAAATTAAAAAATCTGAAAGTTAAAACTCCTAAAAGCAATCCTGGTCCTAAATGAAATGGTGTTAACATTTATTTTGGTTTCACCCCGCTCAGCGGGGTCTCATTGCCGGAAATAAAATTACTTCCCGCAAGGAATAAGAATCGGTGAGCAAGGACACTAACCTATCAATTCCCATGCCAAAACCGGCAGCCGGAGGCATACCATATTCCAGGGCTTCTATAAAATCCTCATCCATTCTTTGAGCCTCTTCTAAGCCTGTTTTGAAAAATTTTTCTTGCTCCTCAAATCTTTTTCTTTGCTCAATGGGGTCGTTAAGTTCGGAAAAAGCATTAATTAATTCCCATCCAGCTACAACTAGTTGGAAATTGGCTAATGTCTTGGGATTTTTTTCAAGTGCCTTGGCTAAAGGAAAACTACCTAAAGGATGATTAATAATGAAGGTTGGTTGATGAATATTTGGCAGGCAGATTTTTTTATAAATCTCATCGGCAATCTCGACCTTGGTTGTTCCTTCCTTTATCTTAATTTCAAGCTTTTTTGCTTCTTTTTTAAGGGTTTCGGGGTGAATCTCCTCTAAGTTAATTTTAGTGAATTTCTTTAAAATTTGGCTGAATTCAATTCTCGGCCAGGGAGTTTCAAAGTTTATTTCTTTTCCTTCATATTTAATTTTTAGATTACCCAGTATTTTTTTGAGCAAATTTCCAAACATTTTTTCAGTCAATTTCATTAAACCTTTGTAATCGGCATAGGCCCAGTAAAATTCCAGCATAGTAAAGTCGGGGTTATGAGCCCTGTCCATTCCTTCGTTCCTGAAACATCTTCCTATTTCATAAACTTTTTCAAAACCACCAACTAAAAGCCGTTTTAAATAAAGTTCAGGTGAAATCCGCAAATATAAATCCATATCCAAAGCGTTTAAATGAGTTTTAAAGGGCTTGGCTTTGGCTCCACCATAGATTGGCTGTAAAATTGGCGTTTCCACTTCCAAAAATCCTTCAGCTTCTAAAAACCATCTAATTTCTTTGATAATTTTTGAGCGAAGCTCAAATTTTCTTTTGGCCTCGGGATTAAAGAGTAAATCTAAATATCTTTTTCTGAATCTCTCTTCAACGTCCTTTAGTCCGTGCCATTTTTCAGGCAGAGGTAAAAGAGATTTGGCTAGCGTTTTAAAATCTGCGGCATCTATTGTTTTTTCCCCTTTTTTGGTTTTAAATAAAATTCCTCTGATTTCAACAAAGTCTCCTATATCAAAATTATCTAAAAAAAATTTATAGCCCTTCTCCCCTATTCTGTCTTTTCTAAAATAGGCCTGGATATTACCAGAACCATCATCAATATTCAAAAAGGTGGAACCGCCGTGCTCTCTCAGGGCTTTAATTCGACCTACCAGAATTATTTCTTTTTTAAAGCGGGATAAGGAATTAAAATCTTTCAAAGCCTCTTCAATTTTATGAGTTCTCTTTGTTTTTTCCGGATAAGCCAGAATGCCGGCCGTTCTAATCGCCTCCAATTTTTTTAATCTGATTTTTCTCAATTCATCTATTGTGGCCATAGTAGAATTTTTCTATTTAATTTTAACTTATTTTTTACTTTCGGTCAAAATCTTATTATTCTTCCAATGGCTGTTCCCCAAAATACCATTCTAATACTGGTCTGGCCACTCTTGCGGCAGCGGGTTGCATTCCCTTTACGTTTTCGATCATTATAGTCAAAACTATTTGAGGGTCGTCATAAGGAGCGAAGACCGTTATCCAATTGTGGTAAATTTCTTCTTTTGAGGTTTCAGCTGTTCCGGTTTTGGCGGCAGCCTTAACCGCCAAATTTCCCAGAATCGCCGAAGAGCCGTAAAAAACGGCTCCTCGCATTCCTTCTCGGACAATTTGAAGATTCTTGGGGTCAATGAAATTTTCTCGAATAATTTCTGGCTCTATTTCTTTAACTGCTTGTGGTGAATTTGCTGAACCATCGATAATTTTTTGGACAACCTGGGGTTTTAAAAGCTTCCCTCCATTTGCAACAGCCGCAAAGGCAGCGGCTACTTGCAATGGTGAAACTGAAATATCTCCCTGACCAATGGAAAGGTGATAAGTATCGCCGTCCCACCAATTTTCGCCTTTTACTTCTTTTTTCCAGGAAGGATCGGGCAATAACCCCTTTGCCTCACCCGGAAGATCAATTCCGGTCTTTTGACCCCAGCCAAAAAGCGAAAGGTAATTTTTGATTCTGGTTGGCCCTAAACCCTCTTGTTCCCCGTATCCTCCCCCAACCGTATAAAAATAAACATTGCAAGATTCGGCAATGGCTTTTCTTAAATCCACCCAGCCATGGACCGTCCAGTCAAGGTATTTATAAGTAATTTCGGGATTATATTGATGTGGAACTTCAATATAGCCCGGGTCATAAATTTTCTTTTCCGGGCTTATTATTTTCTCTTCCAGAGCCGCTGAGGCAATCAGAGGTTTAATTGTTGAACCAGTTGGAAAAGTTCCGGAAATCACCTGATTAAAAAGAGGACTAAGAGGATTCTCCAAGAGATTTTTAATGATTTGCGGGTCGGAACTTCCTTGAAACAAATTATTATCAAAACTGGGAAGAGAAACCATCGCCAGCACACCTCCGGTTTTTGGGTCTAAAGCAATTGCCACCCCCTTTTTGCTGCCCACATTTTCTAATTCTCTTTCCAATTCCTCTTTGATTTTCTTTTGGAGTCCCAAGTCCAACCATAAAACTAAGTTTTTTCCGGGCTCTGGCAACTGAATAACTTCACTTGATATTTCTTTTCCAAGAGCATCTTTTTCTATCTGAAGTTTCCCCGGATTTTTTCTTAATGTCGTTTCATAAGATTTTTCCAAACCATCACGGCCAACGTAATCAAAAATTGAATAAAATTCCGGAGCTTCCCTCAATTCTTCAGCCCCCCTTATTTTTCCAGTGTAGCCAATTAAGTGGGCGAAATCTTCGCCATCTTTGTACTCTCTAACTGTATTATTTAAAATTTTAAAACCCGTTAAATCTCCAATTTTTGTTTCAAGTATTATTAAGGTCTGGTGGGAAAGGTTCTCAGAAACTGAAACCAAAGAAGTCTCGCTTTCTTCAATTTTCTTTTCCAGCTCCTCCAAATTTAGATTGACAATCCGGGAAACCTCCTTGAGAACTCTTAATTTTTCCGTTTCAGATTCCGGTAAATCTCTGATGTCTACAATTAAGTCAAAACTGGGTTTATTAAAAACTAATTGATTTAAATTTCTGTCATAAATTACTCCTCTCTCAGCCCGAATTTGATACATTGCAAATTTATTTTCTTCAGATTGTGCCAAAAGATTTTCATTTTCCATCACTTGGAGTTGAACCGTTTTGGCAAAAAGTAAAAAAAATAAAATCAGACCAAAAATAAAAAAACTTTTCAGGGCTATTTTCGGAAGCGGAACTTCAAATTTTTGTTCTGAGATTCCGAGCTCTGCTTCTTTTTTTTGGGCAAGTTTGTCAAGAAGAATTTCATGAGGCTCAATTTCCACCTTAGAACCAATTTTTACTTTTTTGTTTTTAAGCTCGTTTGAGGACAGGCTGAACATATTTCTTTAGAATAAATTTAATGAAAAGCGATATCCCGAGAAAAATTACAGTATAGAAACCAAAAAAACTGCCTGAGAAAATATCTAAAAAGAAACCTCCGAGAATCCCTGAAAAAATACCTAAAAATTTAGTCCTGCTCTCAAAAAGATTAATTAGAACTACGATAATAAAAATAGGAATAAATTCTCTGAATTCGCCTGAAAAGATATTAAAGTGAACTAAAAAACTGGTTTGAATCAAAATTAAAATATAGAAAACTAAAATAAGAAGAATGATATTTTTCATCAAAATTCGGTTATAATGAACAAATTTTCGACCGCATTAATATCAAAAAAAGGATTAATTTCTGCTTTTTGAAAGGGTTCTAAATCAGACTTTTTAACTTCAGTAATTTTACCGACCAGTAGCCCTTCGGGAAAATTTCTGCTCAGGGCACTGGATACAATAATATCGCCTGGAGAAATTTCAGCATTTTTGGGCACGAGGTCAAAAAATAAATTTAAGTTTCCTTTACCTCTTATCACCCCTTCTGCTTTTTTTTCAAAAACCTGGGCATCAAAAGAGCTTTTTTTGCTGGAAATAAGCATAACTTTTGAAAAATTTTGATAAACTTCGCTAATTCTTCCCACTAAAACCTGCTGTGAAGTAATCACCGGGAAACCTTGGGCTATGTTATCTTTTGAACCCTGATCGATTATTAACGAATCCTCTGCCACTTCCTTGCCGATTACCTCGGCAAATTTTAATTTAAAATCCGATTCTAAACCCAAATTTAAAGCCCCTCTTAATGTCTCATTTTCTTTTTTTAATTCTTCAAGACTAACATTTTTGGCTAATAATTCTTGATTCTGCCGTTTTAATTCCTCATTTTCTTTTTTTAAATTTTCTATTTCTGAAATTGCACTAAAAAAATCAGATGCATTGCCGCCTGCTCTCCAAAGCCATTTTTGAATTGGCGAAGACGCTAAATAAAAAAGGTTTTTAAACCCTCCGCCCAGCGGGGTTAAATTTAGAAAAACTAAAAAAATAATTATGAAAACGGCAATTATTATAATTTTAAAACTCCTAAAGGTTTTCATTACTTTAGTATATATTTTTTAACCAAAAATAAAAAGGCGCTTTGGTGGCAGCTACCTACTTTCGCATCCTCAAGGAATACTATCATCGGCCTTGGTATATTTCACTTCTCTGTTCGGAATGGGAAGAGGTGGAACAATACCAGTATAGCCGCCACCAAAACGCCTTTTTTAAAATGTTATTATTTAGTGGCTCTATACACAAACCTGCAAGGGTTTGTGTCGAGCGCGACAAAAATCTTTTAAAGATTTTTGTATAGCGGTTATTAATTGCTAGCTAAGAGAAGTATATTGCTCTATTAGTAACACTTGGCTAAATCCGTTGCCGGACTTATACCTGTGTCCTATCAAGGTCGTAGTCTCCGACCGAGCTTAATGAGTCCTAATCTTGGGGACTGCTTCGTGCTTATATGCTTTCAGCACTTATCAGTTCCTGACGTAGCTACCCAGCAATGCTCCTGGCGGAACAACTGGTACACCAGAGGTCAGTTCCGAGAGGTCCTCTCGTACTATCCCAGAATCCCCTCAAGACTCGACGCCTACGGTAGATAGGGACCAACCTGTCTTACGACGATTTGAACCCAACTCACGTATCACTTTAATGGACGAACAGTCCAACCCTTGGCAGCTTCTCCACCGCCAGGATGTGATGAGCCGACATCGCAATGTCGGTATTTTTCTCCAATTACTTGGAGGATCGGACTATATCTTCATCTCACATTTTGCGAGAGCTGACGTGTTAGCCCCTCAATAAATTTAAAGGACTCTGACTATTAAAGTCAAGTCTCTACGGGGTTATAACCCAATTTTATAATACATCGAAGGAATTAAATTTTCTCTTAATAACTCCTTTAATTTATTAATCGAAGAAGCAAAAAATCTTATGCGGTAATAATTTTTATCTTTATTTAAGTTCGCCCTTAAACCAATCTTTTCTAAATAATCCAACAATTTTATTTGATGATTTTTGTTAAATTGTTGAGTATTAAGATAAAAATTTGAATTTCCGCATTTACTTCCATCGTCCATAAACCACACGCTTAATGCAACCGCATCAAGTTTTAAATTATCAGGAACAATTTTATAACCGTTTTTATAAAATCTATTATAAAACTCGGTGAGTTCTGGATATTGTTTTGTATAAAATCGATATGCGATTCTGTTACCATTACCTTTTCTTGTTTTCGGTTTGGAAATACAAATATTTTGTAATTTCTTAAATTTCCAATCAGTATATTGTTTTTGAGAAAAAGAGTGATTTATCTCTAGAAAAGCATTCTTTCTCCCTGGAATTATACGCAAATATCCGTCACCCAAAATTGTTCCAACAATTAGTGATTTTTGGTATTGGGTTAAACTTCCCACGGTATTGTCCATATATTTATCATAACATATGGATTCCACCGTTATAAGTCAGTTTTTTCGTTCCGTTTTAAACGGAATACAGTATTGCTACTGCAGCACCCCGATATGTTAAGGTGCCGAACAGGGCCGTTGATATGGACTCGCGGGCCCTACTAGCCTGTTATCCCCGGGGTAACTTTTAGTTGATGATCTTCTCCGGTTCTATGAACCAGAGTCGGTTCACTAAGTTCGAGTTTCCTCTCTGCGCGGCATACCCGCCTTGCAGTCAAGCCGGCTTATGGCTTTGCCCGACAACTCCGATTTCCATCCGGAGTTAGCCGACCTTTAAACGCCTCCATTACTTTTTGGGAGGCAAGTGCCCCACTTAAACTGACCGAGTGGCACTGTATCCCGCCTAACGGCGAGATTAGAATTAAGAACTTCAAAGATGGGTGTTTCATTGGCGGCTCCTCCCGACCCGAAAGTCGGGACTCAAAGCCTACCCACTACGCTACGCATCAAAGTCCAAAAATCAATACCACCCTACAGTAAAGCTCCCGGGGTCTTTCCGTCTAGCCGCAGGTAAAGCGCTTCTTCACACTTATAGCATTTTCACCGGGCGCCTCGTTGAGACAGTTCCCTAGTCGTGAATCCTTTCATGCGGGTCAGAACTTACCTGACAAGGGGTTACGCTACTTTAACACGGTCAGAGTTACCGCGGACGTTTACTGGAAGCTTCACCCATTCAGCATCCACCTTGCGGCGGAAACCGACGAGATTAACATTCCGGTACTTGTCAGGATTCAGCCCCTATACATCCTCTTGCGAGTTGAAGCAGGGACTTGTGTTTTTGATAAACAGTCGCCAGGGAAACGTTAGCTGCGACCCCTAAACCCTTGCGGGTCGGGGTAGTTCTTATTGCGAACTTACGAACGCTTTTTTGCCGAGTTCCTTAACGAGGTTTCACCCGTTCACCTTGGCACTCTTACGCCAGTCTACCTGTGTCGGTTTGCGGTACGAATCCCCCACCAATTTAATTCTTAAAAAGTTTTTCTAGGAAGCTTGCTCGATTGAGTTCATCCAGCCGAAGCTGAATTTCCCGTTAGTCCTTGAAAAATCTTAGACTAACGACAAGAATCCAATAACTTGCCCAACCTACTAAACTTCGTCACTTTTTAAAAATTGATGGGGAAGGGCCGGAATATTAACAGGCTGTCCATCAGGTTCGCCTTTTGGCTTTCCTTAAGGATCGCCTAACCCTTGGTTGATAAACATTGCCAAGGAAACCTCAGACTTTCGGTGTGGCAGGATTTTACTGCCATTGTGGTTACTCATACCAACATTCTCACTCCCGTCCATTCCAGCAAGTCTTACGACTTGCCTTCGCTACGAACGGGACGCTCCCCTACCTCTTTCACTTTCTCGCGAAAGTGAAAAATCTTATCTTCGGTACTGAGCTTAGGCCCGAATATCTTCGGCGCAGAACTCCTTAGTTAGTAAGCTATTACGCACTTTTTAAAGGATAGCTGCTTCTAAGCTAACCTCCTAACTGTCAGTGGAATTCCACTTCCTTTTACACTTAGCTCAGTTTAGGGACCTTAGATGAAGATCATGGGCTGTTTCCCTTTTGACTATGAAGCTTAGCCCCCACAGTCTTACTCCATCCGCTAAAATTTTCCGGCATTCGGAGTTTGGTAAAAATACCTGAGTTTCCTCACGATATTCTTTCCAGTGCTCTACCTCCGGAAAATGTACGGATAGGCTATTCCCAAAGATATTTCGGGGAGAACCAGCTATTACCAAGCTCGTTTAGGTTTTCTCTTCTTGCCACAGCTCGTCCCAGAGTATTGAACGGCTCACGGGTTCGGGCCTCCTCCCATCTTTCGATGGAATTCACCCTGGCCATGGCAAGCTCGCTTTGGCTTCGGGTCTCGAACACACAGCAAAGATGCGCTTTTAACGCTCGTTTTCACTATGCCTACGGGGCAAAACCCCTTAGACTAAGCTGTGTACTCGAACTCGTTGGTTCGTTCTCCAAAAAGTACGCCGTCATCCCGCTATAAGCAGGACTCCGACTTTTTGTAAGCAAGATGGTTTCAGGTTCTATTTCACCGCCATCATCTGGCTGCTTTTCACCTTTCCCTCACGGTACTAGTTCACTATCGGTGATATCGTAGTATTTAGCTTTGGCCGTATAGTCCGGCCTGCTTCCCACAGGTTTGTCTTTTCCCGTGGTACTTAAGAAAAATATCAAGGAGCATAA
>CAYHBF010000021.1:0-5276 GCA_964354835.1 uncultured Candidatus Saccharibacteria bacterium | reverse complement strand
AGAAGCGGAATCTTCGTTGTGCATTAACCACCATGCTTCGTCAACGATTAAAATTCTTTTTTTTAAAGAAGAAACAACAGTTTTCCAGATGTATCTTAGAATCATAAACATTGCCATTGGCCTTAATTCATCTTCCATATCTCTTATTCCAAAAACGACCAGAGGTTTGTCCACTGAAATGTTGGTCGGTTGATTGAAAAATGGGGCATAGGTTCCTTTTGTAAATTTTCTTAATCTGTTAACCAGACTTTCGGTTCCTACCATTCCCTCTAAAACCGCCTCAAGGTCTTCCATTAGAGGAATTCTATTTTTCCAAGACAAAGGGTCGGTTTCTGGAGTAATATCTTTTGCCGCATAAGTTTCGGTCAAGGCCCTATCCAAAATGGCGTCTTCTTCGGCGGTCAAGCCACCCAACATGATTCGTAAAAGACCGACAAGATTAATAATATTAGAACGAAGGACGTCCTCCGGTCTTTCATCTTCCCGGGGAGTTGCCAGATCAAAAGGATTTATATGATTTGGCGAAGATAAAGAAATATTAAAAAATGAGCCTCCCACAGCGTCAGATAAAAACTGATACTCGTTTTCCGGGTCTAAAATAATAACGTCTGTCCCCAACATTAAGGAACGTAAAACCTCTAATTTTACGGCATATGATTTTCCAGAGCCGGCTTTGGCAAAAACCACAGAGTTGGCATTTTCTAAACTGAAGCGGTCAAATAAAATTAATGAGTTATTATGTCTGTTTATTCCATATAAAATTCCTTCATTGGAACTTAAATCAAAAGAAACAAAAGGAAAAACACTGGCCAGAGGTTCGGTGTTCATTGAAGTGTAGACCTGGATTTTATCCAGGCCAAAAGGGGAAGTGGTTAAAAATCCTTCTTTTTGCTGATAAAGAGCCGGTTTTATATAAATTAATCTAGATTCAAGAATTGACCTTAAGCTGGTCTCTATTTCTCTTAACTGTTGTTCGTTGTCGGCATAAACCGTTAAGTAGAGGCCGAGTTTAAACATTCTTTCTTGAGCAGTTTGGAGCCTGTCTCTCAGGGCCTCTAAGTCCTGATAAGCAGTCTCTAAGGCCGGATCGCGGATCAGTCCTTTTTCTCCTCTTGAAGTCATCTCTGCCTGGACCTCGGTTACTCTTTTTACAAGTTGTTTTAAAATCATTCCGGTTTCAATCGGGTTGATAAAAAAAGAAATATCCAGGGGGACGTCGAGGTTGATTACCGGAGCAAGCCAAGCTGCGCTTAAATATCTCGGATAAGAAAAAAGGTAAAAACTTTTAACATATCTTTCTCCCAGTCTCAGATAGTTCGGTTTGCTCTCAATTGAAGGCGGCGCAATGATATCGGTTGCTTTAATTGACTCAGTTTCGAAAATTTTTTCCGGTATCTCTGACCGCCTTTTTTTAAAAATTGGTATTTTCATAGTTCAACAAGTTCACTATGGCCCTGAGTTTATCGAAGGGTCATGTTGTTAATTCTGGCGGGATTTCTGGGTAATAACCAACCTCAGCTTCTTGCGGATGATAAAGTCCCCAGAAAAGCTCGATTAACTCCAGGGTTGTTAAAGGAACTGCCTGGAGACCGCATCTTCTTAAGCCCATGGCTAAAAATTCCATTCTTTGCCAAAGTTGGGTTTTGCATCTTTGGAATTCATCTTCGGTTAAATCAGGAACCCCAGGTTTTTTTAAAAAAGCAGAAGGTGGTGTCCCCTGGGTTTCAAGGAGGGTAAAGGGGATAACAATAAAAAAAGTTTTTGTCATAATAACCCCCTCTTTGATTATACTTTCAATAAATTCCCGATAGCTGGTAGTTTGGATTTTCAGCAATTCATTTTCCTGGCTTTTCTCCAAATCTTTTAACTTTTCAATGTAGCCGGTGATATTTAATCTTCGGGATTGGACTAAAATCTGGCAGGGAAAATCAAGAGAATTTAAAAAACTTTGGAACTGATAAATGATGGCATTTTGTTCATCGTCAGATTTTAAGGCAAAATTTAAAGAAGAAACCATTAAAACTCCCCTTAAGGCTTTGTTTTTTAATAAAATCATTCCTTCCCTAATCTGGTCAATTTCCAATAATTCTTGAGTGGTTTTTTTTGGCATAAATTAAATTATTTATTTCCCGTTTCAATTTGAGTTGATAATTTTTTAAGACGACTCTTCTCAGCAAACTTTAAGGTTGGAGTTGGTTCAACTTCAACCTTAACCTTTTTTTCAGCTCTTCTGATAAATTTTGGCGGGAGATCTTTTTTTCTCCAGAGATAAATTTTAGGCGCGACCAAAAAAACAATGAAGTTTTTTAAAACAGCAGGAAGCCCTTGCCCTCCAACCTTCAAAAAAGCCAGGGCAAGCGCCGCGGTTATTATAATTATTGCCAGGATTAAAAAATACAAAAGATGGGCTTTTCCAAAGGCGAAATAAAAAACAAAACAGATAGCGGCAGCTATCCCCATAATGATTAATTGTCGGAAAGTAAAAATCCAAACTATCTTCGTTTCTACTTCAAATTGAGGAACGGTAAATTGTGGCATGATAAATACACTAACTAAATTAACACTAATATTTTTACGAAGTACCACTAATATTTAACCACGGCTTCCGATTGTTTGTGTAAATTATCCTTTTTATAAAAAGGCGAGGGGAAGTAAAATTTATAAAATAACCCAACTCATATTTACTATTTCTTAAATAATCATAGACACTTTCCATTAAATCATGCGGTATAATTCGTTTAGCCTTTAACTCCATAATTATTTTATTATCTACTAGAAAATCCGGTCGGTATACGCCAATAATTTTTCCAGTCAGTGGTGAATAAATTTTAATTGTTGCCTCTCGTATATAGGGAATATTCCGGACTTCTAATTCTTCTTCAAATGCCTTTTGATAAATCGTTTCTTTGTGCCCCGATCCGAAATTTCTTCTTATTTCAATGGCTGCTCCTTGGATTTGATAACTTAACTCTTTATAAAGTAAATTCACCTTGGGCATGATTTAGCGTCATTAGTGAAAGGATTCGTGGTTATTGGTGTATTTATTCAATTGTTTCGCGATAGACGTCTTCGCCCGAAGGAGCGGGTGACTTTTCTTCAGGCGGTGGAGTAATTTTAGTCGGTTTTGCCGAAGGTGTAATTTCTGTTTTATATAGCTCTTCCAAGTTGGTTTTTACTGGATAGAAGATAAGCCGATTAATTTCCTGATCCACTTTTTTTGCTATATCTGGTTCTAATTTAAGTTCTGTTTCCAATGTTTTCTGAAAATCAGTTGGCGGTAAAATTCCGAATAAAACTCGCCCAGTATATTTAGTAATTTCTGAAATCAGATCATCCTTGATACCATTTTTGGTACAAATCTCATAAATATTATCTGATGTTTCTATAGAAAAAGCCATTTCTTTTAATTCTTCAGGAAGTTTTTCATATAGTTTCCAAAGTTGTTCTTTTGTGTATTCTTCTAGCATTTTTAAAAGTTTATTTTTCTAACCGATTTCTAAAGATTCTTATTTTTTTATTTTTATTTCTTTATTTTTATTCTATTTTCTCGTCGAAAGGGCCAGTTTCTAAATCTGAGTAATCAGGACGATGAGAACGAGGCTTTGATTTTTTTATCAGCTCATTTGCGGCATTTCTATCGGGAATTTCTTTCCACGGTCTCATTAATAATGATCCACCAGTTGTGTAAGGAGCTCGAACGAAACTAGGATTACTTTTAATGACCTCATCCATTTTTTCTTCAGCAGCGTCTTGAATTTTTTCTAAGTAGACAACGCCTTTTTCTTCTCCTAAAGCCCTATGAAAACTCCAATTTTTCCACATAGCTGCAGCTTGTTTGAACTCTGTGAGATTAAGAGTTTTGTTGCTTAAGGAGTCAATATCTTCACGTTTAAGAGCGTCTACTGCCTTTTTAAAAGCTGCTTCCATTATTACTTTGTTTTGTCCTTCTTTGGTCCTTATTAGTTCTCTAATCTCTTCGCCATCAATCTTTATTCCTAGGTCTACCATTAGTTGGATATCTTTATCTTGGAATGTTCCATCTTCATTTTGTTTTGTTCCTTTAGAAACCATTGCTCTTCGGGCAATTTCTCCTACCTCATCATCTCTTTTAATTAATTCTTCTCGATGTTTAGTTATGTCTTCTACTCTATGGGGGGCAGATGTCCCCAATATTGTTACTGCTTCGTCGACTTGAGCATCGCTAAGTCTTTGAAGCCCCTTTTCGCTATCCCCATACCTTTTAGCTAAATAAAGAGCCATTCCTGCCTTACTAGCATCATCAGCCATTCTCCAATTAGGAAAAACAGCCATTGCGCTTGCTGTATTTTTTCCAAACCTTTTTTCATATTCAGCTTCTTTCCCTTCGATTTCTTTATTCGCTTCTAATTCAAATGTGGTTCCAGCAAATCTTCTTAAGGCAAATCTTGCTGGAGCGATTGTTGTTGCCGCAAGCCCCCTTCCGAATCTGGAAAGAGAAAGCTTTTCTGTACGGGTGAGATCTTCTCCCTCTTCTTGTTTTCTTTCCGCCTCTTTTCTTATTTTTTCATATTGAAGTCCCGTTCGCGTCATTTGAGACTTCATTACTCCTCCAAGGGGTTTTAATCCTTTAGTCCACATCATTCCTCCCATTTCTTTAGCTCCAGAAATTAAACCCTCGGCAAAAGTCGGCATTAATCGTTTGCTGATTATAGACACCAATAATAAGTAAACAAATAAACAAAAGTAATAGATAAACCATCCTTTAATTTTGGATAATAGATCTGTCCAGAAGCCAGCTCCTTCAATATTAGTGGGGTTAAGAGCAGGACTAAAGGCCCCTAAACCCTTAAAGCCCAGAAGTAAAAAGAATAAAAAAACTATTCCTAACAGAGACCATTCTAAAAGTATTTTTAACCACATACTCCAGTATTTTTTTGTTTGAGGAAAAATCAGACATAAAAAAGCTAATGGAGCTAAAATTGCACATATAACTATAATTACTCCCCTGGCTCCAAATAAAAAGACATAAGTAAAAAAAATTCCCGCTAATAAAAATGCAGCAATAATAAATAAAAAGATGACTCCAAAAATAGGCAATATCATTGGAAATGTCATCGCAAATGCCAGTTGCGTAAGAGGACCAACAACAGGCACAATAAAAAGTAACGCTAATCCAGCTATAATTGCTCCCCATGCTATCAAAACAACACTCATGGTACCGGCTAAAGGAGCAATTACGCTACTCATAAAGCCAGATATTCCTTCCACCCCTGCCGCAGTTTTAAAAGTATTAAAAG